>DASVMC010000799.1:0-5689 GCA_036384555.1 Niabella sp.
TTCGTTATTAAAAAAATTTACACGGAAAAGATTCCGGACGAAGATCGTGCACATCCCTTTTATGGTGGATTCTTTAAAAAAATACAATAGCCTTGAGCCCGTTATTGATCCCTCACCTGCGAGGGCTGAAAATTTCAGATCGATTGTAGACCGCGAGGGCGTTTTCAGGCGCTTCAGAGGAACCATGGGAGCATTTATTCCCTGGACGGGGAGAAGAAAAAGAGAAGATCCGTTATAGCTGCTGACAGAACAGGCTGTCCAGCTACTGATCTGCTAAAGTTCTTCCTGCCGGCTAAAGCTGTAGAGCAGGTAAAACAAAGCAGGCAAAATAAAGACACTCCCTAACAATAATGCTGTAGCAAGCGCGTCAATCGTTTTGTCTGAGGCATGCTGCGTTACCAAAGAAAGCCCCTGCGCATTTTTTAAGTTGATCAGTACCGGATAGTGCTCATAGGTTATCGCAATTAATAAAAGACTGATTTGTGCCCCGGCTGTAATGCGCAGCCATTTTGTTGACTGCCGGAACAGGGATAGCCACATCCACACCAGTGATAAAGCGGCTAAAAGAACACAACCAAGACTTACCGGGTTACCGAAAAGCCAGCGCACAACGGGTATATGGTCTGCAGATGCGGCAATGATGACCAGTGCTGCTGCACCAATAGCCGCAAGGCTCATATGCTTGGCCTTTGTAATAAACCGCTGGCGTTCTTTTTCTGTTTTGGTCTCTCCTATAATAAAAATTGCTGCCAGGAAGCCACAGATGATCACCGTAAAGATGCCGACTGATACCTGGAAATAGCCCAGCCAGCTGAATATATATGCATCCAGGAAATGCCGGGCATTGGTATCGATTTTTCCGGAAACAGCGCTGCCGGCGATGATGCCCAGGAACAGGGGCGTTATAACGCTTGAATACATAAATGTTTTTGAGTAGATCACCTGCATGCTGTCCTTAACAGCATCATAATTTCTAAAACTGAAAGCAGTGCCTCTTGCCACGATTCCCAAAAGCATTATTACCAGGGGAATATGCAGATAGACAGACAGCGTGGAATAAATGACCGGGAAGCCTACGAACAGCACCACAATTGCAATAATCAGCCACATATGGTTGGCTTCCCATACAGGACCAATGGCCCGGTACATGACCTTCCGGGTTTGATCCTTGTTCTTCTGAGTAGATAAGAATTCAAGGATCCCGGCACCAAAGTCCGCACCTCCCATTAAAACGTATAACAGGATGGATAACCACAGATATGCCATTACAACATAGAGCATTTTTCTTGTTTGAAGTTTGTTGTTTGCCTTTGCTACTGCTTTATAATTGCATCATTTTTTATTCAACTTTTAAGCTCCTGGTCCGGTAACTGAACAACGCTGTATCTCCGTAACTGAACCCAAAAGCGCTGAATGAATTTCTGTTCTGTTTACGTTGCAATATCATACAATTTATCTACCATTTTTACCTGTCTGTATAGCAACAATATTACAATAACACTCAGCGAACAATATACAGCAGTGAAAATGTAGAAGGAGTACAGGATGCCAGGCATCGGCGTAACCGCATCTTTTGTCCGCATGATGCCATATATGATCCAGGGCTGGCGGCCTACTTCGGTTACCGTCCATCCGGCTTCCACGGCAATAAAGCCCGCGGGCGTTGCTATTGCAAATAACCGGAGCAGCCAGCTTTGCTCCAGCCATTTTTTTCTCCGCCACAGCGTAAAAAAATAGAATAGCGCAATGAGCAGCATCAGCATACCTAAGCCTACCATTACCTGGAACGCATAGTGGGTAATGGTTACAGGCGGACGGGTGTCTTTGGGAAAGGCATCCAACCCGGTAACGGGCGTGCTAAAATCGCCATGTGCCAGGAAGCTCAGTGCTCCCGGGATCTTCAGCGCATATTTTACTGTTTCATTTTGAACATCCGGTATGCCTCCGATGATCAGCGGAGCTTTGGCTTCTGTTGTAAAATGAGCTTCCATTGCGGCCAGCTTTTCCGGCTGGCGTTTGGCAACATCTTTTGCAGAAATATCTCCGCTGAGCGGCTGTAAAATAGCCCCGGCACAGGCAAAAACGGCAGCTATGCGAAAGGCCTTTGTATGGAACAGCACATTTTTTTTCTTAAGGATCATAAAGGCATGTACGCCTGCAACAGCAAAACCGGTTGCAGTAAGCGCTGCCAGGATCATATGTAACGCCTGGGAAAACCAGGCTTTATTAAACATAGCGGCTATGGGGTCAATGTTCAGGTATTGCCCGTTTATATAATCAAAGCCTGCAGGGCTATTCATCCATGCATTTGCTGCTACCACTAAAATGCCGGATAGTAGTCCGCTGATGCCTACCACCAACCCGGTGAACCAGTGAAACCATTTATTAAAGCGGTTCCATCCGTACAGGAAGAAACCCAAGGCGATCGCTTCGATAAAGAAAGCGGTGCCTTCCAGTGAAAAGGGCATTCCGAAAATTGGGCCTGCATGCTTCATGAATTCGGGCCAGAGTAACCCCAGCTCAAAGGAAAGTACGGTACCTGAGACCGCACCGGTTGCAAAAAAGATGGCGACCCCCCGGCTCCAGGCGCGTGTTACATTCCGGTATACGATATTCCCTGTTTTCAGCCATTTATAATGGGCAACAGCCATAAAGAAAGGCATGATCATGCCGATGCATGAGAAAATTATGTGAAAACCTAATGAAAGCGCCATTTGTGACCGCGCCGCTATAAAGTCATCCATAATTGTATGGATTGGTTTACAAAATAAGCGTTTTGCTTTATTGCAAAGATAGGTCAAGTTGGAATAGCATTATCAAAAGCAGCCGGATACAACTGTGTATTGCTGTTAGATGCCATTGTGGTTGCAAGCTTTGTATGAAGCGGAACCGGCAGGGATGGGATGTGTTAATCTGTGTTTACTTTTTTAAAATAAACCATCAGGTGCTTGCGCATCTGGCTTCTGAATGTTTCCAGGGTTCCGTGTTGAAGTGTGTTTACCAGGTCCTGGTGTGTTACCGGATCTTTTTCCTCTATTGTGTTTTTTGAATAAGCATCTGAGGATTCGCTGAGTTTGGCATATACGTGGTCAAATATAGGCTGCAGCATTTTTTGAAACCGCATAATGGTTTCATTACCGGATAGTTGATAAAGCATGGAATGAAATTCGATATCGTATTTTACAATCTCCAGTTTTTGAGTGGCCTTTTGTTCTTTCTTGATAATGTCATTCAGCTTTTTGAAATCAATATTGTGCCTGCGAAGAAAAAGAAGATCTCCTAACCCGACTTCGATCACCAGCCGCATTTCGAAAATTTCATTTAAGGTATCTTCATCTAATAACTGAGGCGTTAGGATGTGGCCTACAATATTAAAAACGTCCGGCCGGGCAATCAGCATTCCCCTGTTCTTACGCGATTCAATAATGCCCAGTGTCCGGAACCGGGAAAGCGCTTCCCGGATGGCTGTCCGGCTTACTCCCATTGCCTTGGCCAGCTCCATCTCTTTTGGCAGGGGATCTCCGGGCTGGAAGTTTTCTGTACGCAGATACTCCTGTAAACTCATTTCGATTTTATCAACCTGGCTCAGGTTTTCTATGCGACGGAGTTTTTGTATTGACATCTTATTATTAAGGATTTTGATTACGAATTTATAAAAATAACTTTAACTTAATAGAGGAAGCATTTATCCAATTGAACGTAAAAGGAACAGGAGTGGCTGAAATCGCAACAGAATAATTACAGGTACTATGGCTGTTCATAAACCGGTTCCAGGGATTTGTTTTTGAAAGGTGGTGCCATTTCTGCAACCTGCATATACGTATCATTCCGGACGGGGGGGAATTGCTTTTTTTTCATTATGAAGCGGTATTCGAAAAACAGTGCTCTTTCAATATCTTTCAAATACCGTCTGATCTTAAAACCCTGAAGCCAGGTTGAAGGGTAAGCCAAAATGGCTACAGGGCTGTAATTGATATTGTATTGGTTTGACCAAAAAATGTTTGTGCTGGTTATTAAAAGCTCCCGTATCCGGGTGTTTGGGTAAGGAGCCGGTTGTTGGTTAATGTATTCCGGTCTACCGGCCATAACAGCTTATAGGATTGGTCAGACGGAATTGTTGTATGTTCAAAAACATACTGATCTCCCATTCTTCTTAAATCATACCAGCGTTTCCCTTCGAAAACAAATTCAAGATAACGCTCTTTCAAAATGGCCTCTTTGGGATTGGCATCAACAGTTTGGTTCGGGTAACCAAGCGTTCCCGTATTGTAACTGGTTCCATATGCCCTGGACCTTATTGCATTTATTTCCGTAGCCGGATCTTCTCCTAAAGCGATCTTGGCTTCTGCGAGCAGCAGCAGGAGATCTGCATACCTGTAAATAGGAAAGTCATTTGTGAATTGACGGATGCCGGCATTTTGTTCGCCCTGGTATTTATTAACAAAAGCGCCGGCGATCTGGTAGGCCCCGTTCACCAGGTTATAAGCGCCCTGTATGCTGACCCACTTCCGCGAATCGAGGTCGCTGAATTTCCGGTAGGCTGCAATTTTTACGGGAGCACTTAGTAAGCCTCCCCAGTTGTCGGTTGTTACGTTGAATTTCCGGTTCCCGGCGGAATCATAAAAATTAGCAATTAGGCCGGATTGGGGAAAGAAGGGATTGGCAAATGGCATTTGCGCCTCGTCCAGCTTATACTTCAACGCAAAGATGATTTCATTATTTCCTTTATTTGCGGGCGAAAATACGCTTGCATAATTGGGCTGTAATGCTAATTGCGGTGCATGTGTTTGGATATTTGTAAGGGCTGTTTTAGCAGTGGCAGCATCAGAAGCGCCGCCGCCGCGATAACTGGTCCAGAGATAAACTTCTGATTTTAGCATCAGGGTAGCCGCTTTTGACCAGAATCCTTTTTGACTTTTAAAAGTGTAATCGTTGCCAAAACTGGACACAGAGCTTTCGATATCCGATTTGATCTGGGCCATTACTGAATCTTCTGAGGAAGCCGCTTTTGCTAACTGAGAAATATCAATATTTAAAGTAGGCGTTGTCTGAAGTACGGTCTTCCCCCAGCTGCGTAAAAGATGGAAGTAATAATAAGCCCGCATGCCATAAGCAATACCCAGGTAATAATTTTTTGTGCCGGCGTCCATTAATGGCACGGTATTGATCTTGTCGATCAATAAATTGATCTGATTGATATTGAAATAAAAATTAGCATAATTGGCTACCCCGGGATTGTCCTGGTTGAGGTTATTGGTCCACATACGTTCCAGGCCGGCGGTGGATTCCCCGGTAAATGCGGAACTGGATCCCGGATCTGTTCCAAAAATATCTGCTCTCATTTCACCCAGTAAAATGAGCTGATAGTTTGTGCTTCTCAACGCGATGTGCATTCCGATAACAAATACGTCGACCTGTTCCGGGGATTTCCAGAAACTGGCATCGCTATATGTACTGACTGGCGTGAGCTCTAATTTTTTATTACAGGCAGTGAAGAAGCATAAAAGAATGCAGTAACAGGTTATTCCAACAGAATATTTTTTCATAAATAAATGATTTAACTATTGCTGAATTAAAGAGTGAGTTGAATGCCCAGGACATATGATTTGGGCGTGGGATAAGTGCCGGTGTAGATGCCTGTAATTGTATTGGTCCCCGGCGTTACAGGCGGTTCCGGTGTTGGGCCGCT
>DASVMC010000800.1:0-7605 GCA_036384555.1 Niabella sp.
TAAATCCCTTTCCGGGCTATTTATAAATCGGCAGGTGGCTTTATTTCGATTTTAGCGATGGTACCTGTTGTGAACAAACTGTTATCCTGTGTTGTTAATAAGAAGAGCGGTCGGGTGGGGCTGAACAACAGATTGGCGCAACGCTTTGGAGGCTCGGTTAAACGTACTTATTCTGACCGCCGTCAACCCCTTAAAAGCATTCAGCTTAAAAGTAGTATTTTCGCATTATGATTGAGTTACCTGTAACCAGCAAAGTGAAGAAGCCGGACTGGCTGCGCGTGAAATTACCTATTGGTGAAAACTATAAACATGTGCGCGGTCTGGTAGATCAGCATAAACTGCATACCATCTGTGAAAGCGGCAATTGCCCGAATATGGGTGAGTGCTGGGGCGATGGCACTGCTACTTTTATGATCCTGGGTAATATTTGTACCCGTAGCTGCGGTTTTTGCGCCGTAGCAACGGGGAAACCGTTGCCCGTAGATTATGACGAGCCCCAGCGGGTGGCGGAAGCTATTTACCTGATGAAGGTGAAGCATGCGGTGATCACTTCCGTTGACCGTGATGAATTGAAGGACGGAGGCGCTTCCATCTGGTACAATACGATCCGGGCGGTAAAAGCACTAAATCCCGGAACAACGCTGGAAACACTGATCCCTGATTTTAAAGGAAAAAAAGAAGACATACAAACCGTGATCAATGCCGCTCCTGAAGTGATCTCTCACAATATTGAAACCGTAGAACGGTTAACCCGGCAGGTGCGCATTCAGGCAAAATACTGGCGCAGCATGGAGGTGATCCGCACACTGAAAGACGGGGGAGCCCGTACCAAGAGCGGTATTATGCTGGGTCTTGGTGAAACAAGGGAGGAAGTGCTACAAACCCTGCGGGATCTTAAGGATAATGGGTGTGATGTAGTTACCATTGGGCAATACCTGCAACCAACACCCAGACACTTACCCGTACAGCGCTTTGTACATCCTGATGAGTTTGCCTTTTATAAAGATGCGGGCTATGAAATGGGGCTGGATTATGTGGAAAGCGGCCCGCTGGTGCGTTCTTCTTATCACAGCGACCGGCATGTACACCCGGGATTGGGAAGGATCCGGTGGGAGGAAGAGAAGCTGATGCATGTAAAATAAGAAATGTAAGATATACAACGGAACTGTAGTATGATTTTTTTGTCAGCTGTTGCACTACGGTTGGCTTTACTTGCGTCGCACACTTTGGCTTCAGTAGTACGATCAGCAATTAAGATTGCTGACCTGTATTATTACAATGTTTTTATGTAAGAGGATGTCATAGCGCTATTTCCGGCAGATCCGACAGGATAATGACTTTTGTCTGTGCTAATCTTTGTTTTTGGTGAGCATAGGAGCGTAGTTTGACGGCTTTCTTTTTATGGATGTAATGACTTAAGCATGCATCTGCCTTATTCTTAATCTACATTATTTTTTTGGTAAAACAGATGCTGTTGTTTTGCAGCCTCATTTTCGACACCGGATCAATTCGGATCGTAATGAATTAAAAACCAATAAAAATAGAGTAATGAAAAAAATTGTTTTCTTCTTTTTGTTTGTAGTGTTTGGGCTTCAGGGGGTTGCGCAAAAAACATGGGCTCCTGATCCCATGCACTCCTTTTTTACTTTTACCATAAAACATATGGGAATCAGTTTTGTCACGGGTAAGTTTGACCAGTTTAGCGGTACGCTGGTATCAGGTAAAGAAGATTTTACGGATGCCAAAATTGATTTTACGGTTGCTACAGCCAGTATCAACACCGGAGTGGATGCCCGGAATAACCATTTAAAGACAGCCGAATTTTTTGATGCCGTGCAATATCCCGAAATGAAATTTGTAAGTACCGGGTTTAAGAAAAAAACAGGGAACCAATATACACTAACCGGAAACCTGACGATCAAAGATGTAACAAAGCCGGTAGTGTTGGCAGTCATTTATGGTGGCAAAACAAAGAATCAAATGGGGAACGAGGTCATCGGGTTTCAAACCGAAATGAAGATCAACCGGTTTGATTATCATATCAGCTATGATCCAACAGGGCAGGCAGTGGCAGGAGAGGTGGATGTGAGAATTTACCTGGAATTGCAGCCTCAGAAGAAATAAACGTCAGGCAGCGGCACCGGTTTATGTACGGGGAATAGAAATTTTCCGGTGTTGTAACCCCCATTCCAGCATGGTATCCAGCACTTTGTTTAAAGATTTACCGCTGTGGCTCAGCTCGTATTCTATCGTAACCGGGGTAGTGCTGTAAACGGTCCGGATTACAATACCATTCAGCTCCAGCTCCTTTAATTCTTTGGAGAGCATACGGGGAGTGATTTTGGGAAGATCTTCTTCCAGATTTTTAAAACGGCGGGGGCCGAAGTTGAGGCTTGCAATAATGGGCAGTTTCCATTTGCCGGTCAATACGTTTAAAGTGTCGTTAATGGCTAATACAAAATGAGTTGAACACTGTTTAGCCCTGTGTACCTGTTTTGTTAAGTTCATAAATAGGATATTTACTATACAATGGTATATTAATATTTAATAGTACATTACTTACTAATGTATAGTGAAGATATTAATTTTGTACTCAAAATCATAAAATAATTATGGAAATTATAGAAAAACTACAGTGGCGCTATGCTGCTAAAGCAATGAACGGGAAAAAAATCCCTCAGGAAAAAGTTGATCGTATTTTGGAAGCTGCGCGCCTGGCACCTTCTGCATTCGGATTGCAACCTTTTGAAATTATTTCAGTAAGCAATCCAGCGCTTTTGGAAGAGCTGCTTCCTGTTGCCTATAACCAACAGCAGATCAAAGGTTGTTCGCACCTGCTGATCTTTGCCGCGTGGGATAATTATACACCGGAAAGGATCGAACATTTTATTGAACATACCGCAAAGGAGAGAGGCGTTCCTGTTGAAAGCCTGGAAAACTACCGGCAGGCATTATTAAAAAGCTTTGATCCGGTAAAGCAGGAACAAAACTTTATTCATGCATCCAAGCAGGCATATATCAGTTTTGGGATTACGATTGTTGCTGCAGCTTCAGAAGGAGTTGATGGTTCGCCTATGGAAGGGTTCGATCCGGCAGGAATGGATGCTGCTCTGGGACTGAGTGAAAGAGGGCTGCGTAGTGCGGTTATCCTGGCGCTTGGCTATCGCGATGCGGACAATGACTGGCTGGTGAACCTGAAAAAGGTAAGAAAACATAAAGAGCAGTTTATAACGGAGCTGAACTGATTGGTGTTGGTTGTGTTGAATGGAAAAGCCTGGCTATATAATGCCGGGCTTTTTCATTCAACAGAAATCAGTAGCGGGCGGCCTCCCGCTGTTATGAAACGGCTTTTGAAGCTTAGGCATCTGGTATTTCAGGCTCTACCAGCTTCGCCAGTTTTTCCAGAGATTCCTGCCAGCCTAAATAGCACATTTCTACAGGTATAGCTGAAGGAATGCCTTCCTGGGTGATTTTTATTTCGGTACCGGCTATCGTTTTCCGCAGCCATACAGAAGTGATCATTTCTCCCGGCAGGTTAGGATCATCAAAGGTGTCGGTATATTTTAAAAATTCATCCGGCTTCAACTCCAGGTATTTTCCACCAAAGGAATGACTATGACCAGTAGAGAAATTCTGGAAGGCCATTTTATAAGAGCCACCGGGAACTGCCGTCATTTCATGAACGGTACAAAGGAAACCATAGGGAGGTAACCAGGAGGCGATAGCTGTGGCCTGGGTAAAAGCACGGTATACTTTTTCCGGTGTTGTTTTGAGCATTCTGTGTAATGAAACGGTATTGTCTGACATAAAAATGATTTTACTTCCTACTCATCTGGCTTTTCGGTTTCGCCCGTTTTTTTAGTGGTTCCTGCTCCACTGCTGAAATAAGTTGTCTGTGACATCAGCACCACAAAAGTGATAAGAAAATTTGAAGCAGGCAGCGGCTATGTACGACAATTAACCGGGTGGTTTGCGACCGGACTACTTTAGGCATTTTGAAGTTGGGGGCAATCCTGTAACAAGACTGCTGAGTTTTTTAAAATTCTTTAAAGCGAATACAGAATTAATCCCTTCCGGGTTTTGGCAGTTGTAATTGAGCTGATTTCGCATTTTTACCATTTTTATACCTCTATGTATAGGGTGTAGATACCGGATCGTGCTCAATTTTGCAGGATAGCTTTATTAAATAGTTAAATATGCTAATGGAAAACAAGCAAATTAATTTGGTTGCGGCAGGAATTATTCTGATGACCCTTTTATTGGGTGTTTTTGTATTTGCACATGGGCTCAGTTTGCTGTCAGGTGATAGTTCCCGATTGCTGGAGTATCAGAATGTAGTTTCAAAAGAGCCCAAAGAGGTTATTTTAACTAATAGCATTCTTGTTTTCCGGCTGATGGGTATTTTGTTCGGCATCAGCGGTATACTGTTCCTTGCATCCCTTGTAAAAAAAGAGTTCCGTAAAATCAGTAACGCTACATTACTAAAATGGGCGTTATTTGCGGCAATCCTTTCCGGTAGTATTTATGGGGGATTAATGCGTGTGATTTCGAATCAGCAAGGTGCTGCATTGCTATTCTTTTTTACCATGTTGTTATTTTTAATGCTAGGCATCGTAGAAAAACAATCGATCCGCGCAGATACGTTTTTTAATTCGATTATGCTGCTACCTTTTTATGCGGTTTTGCTATATACAATGGCGCTGCCGGGCTGGGCAAAATTGTTTGGTGGCCATCAGGTCATTGATCGGTATGTTAACATGTTTAAAAACAGTTTTATAGCCACACTACCGGGCGGTACGCCACTGGCTATCTATGGATTGGGTATTCTTGAACTGACCGTACCGGTACTGTTGATCATAAGCCTGTTCAAAGGAGAGTTCCGGCGAGCCGAATCTAAGCCCTGGCTCAGTTATGCATTGCTGCTTTGCATATTTACCTTTATGCTGCTTTGTTTTGGATTGGCTGTTTTATTCAATTTCGCCGGTTCCGTGAATCTTGTATTTTATCCTTTATTTACTTTTTTAATGCTGGTATATGTAAATCTACCACACAAAAAACAGGTTATTGATAATGTTTAAACTATTTCAGATGAACCGGAATCCTCTGCTGCTCATCCTCTTTTTACTGATTGCTTCTGGAACTACTTTTGGTCAGGATCCACACTTAACAGGGGGTGAGTATATCGATCAGTCATGGTATAAAAATCGGGAGACATTGCCGGATATTTTTGGAAAACCAGATCCCGGTCTGGCAAAAACGCTTACTCAAGTCAGGGGGAATTTATACCGGCACACCAATGGAGTTTTACCTGCGTTGCATAGTGGTCTGGTTCTTATTACAAAAGAAGGCGCCATTGTTATTGATCCTGCATTAACGCAAGCTGCCATTTGGCTGAATGAAGAAATTCAAAGGCGATTTCACGTACCGGTGAAATATGTGATACTCACGCATGCACACTATGATCATGCTGGAGGCTCACAGGTATTCCAACAGGCCGGAGCGAAAGTGATTATTCAAAAAAATGGACTGGAACCGATCATCGGTGAAAAATTACCGGTGGCCGTTCCAGATGTGGTTTTTGATAAACAGCTTAAAATCAGCCTGGGGGATGAAACTGTTCTGGTCTGTCACATTGCGCCGAGCCATTCCAACAACTTATCGGTAATATTATTTCCAAAGTATAAGGCTATGCAATTGACCGATGTGGGTGAATCCAGAACAATGCCTTATAATGATTTTCTGGATTTCTATTATGACGGCTGGATGGAAACATTGGACTGGGTACTGAAACAGGACGTAGATTATATTGATGTAGGGCATTATACACCTGCTACATTGGAAGATATCCGTAAGGAGCGGGAATATATGAATGAACTACATCAGCAGGTGTTAAATTTTGTAAGGGATGGCCGAAGCTGGGACCAGCTATACCGGGATGTAAAATTTTCCGATGAAGTAAAAACGTGGAATGGCTTTGATGCTATGAATAAGCTGAATATTCTGGGTATGTATCGATGGGTCACTAATCACAGAAGGGGAGTGTGGTGATCATTGTATCATTGCTTAGTATTAACAAATGATAGAGCCTTGCTTATTTTCTGACTGTGCTATAGAGAAGTGCAGCACATGAAAAATCGGAATTACCTAAAAATTTTGTTTATTAAATGACAAGCTAAAGTATGCTCTGGTATGACATTATTTGTGAGATCGTATAGGTTATTTATGATCCCTGTTTTATAAGGATTTGTATTCTTTTCCGGTTGACATATACTGTCCAGTGTAAAAGCAAAAAAAGTCTGTGCTGCCTCGCGAACCAAAAAGTATTTATTATGATTTTTCAATAACGGATACCCGATAAGAGTGAAAATAATGAGAGTGAGTACATATTTTATATAGAAATGATGATTTAAATTATAAATACGGTGAGAGTAGTTAATGGTTGGGCTTTTTTTTGAATAGCTAGTTATGTCATTTGTTTAAAAAAACATAAATGAATAATGAGTGACAGATATTGATATATATAAGGAGCTGTTTAAAAATGATAATAGAGGGCTTGCCATCATTGATGCAGCAACAGGCTATTTTACAGATGTAAACGATGCTTTCTGTACTATTAGCAGGTATGACTCAGTAACATTGCTATCTCAAAGAGATATCAGGTTTATAACGAATAACGCAATGGAAGAGAGTGATTTTAATGAATATCAAGAGGTTATTCGGGGTAGTAGAAATTTGTTTTTAAAGTATTATGAATTAAAACAGTATGATAATGAAACTATTTTTTTAAAAATACACGTCACACACCATGTATCAGAAGGATATGCGCTTATAATTCTGGAAGCTATTTCTGAAATTCATTTTTCCAGGAAAAAATGGATGGCATATGAAAAAAGGTATAAAGATCTTTTTGACTTCTCTCCGGTAGGGATATGGGAAGAAGATCTTTCGGAAGTAGTTGGCTATTTGCGGTCGCTGGGTTTAAATGAATTACCCTTTAATGAAGCTTGTGCATTTTTTGATAAAAATCTCCAGGTTGTCGAAAGAAGCCTATCTCTGGTTAAAATAGTAGATATAAATAATGCGGTACTGGAACAATTTGCAGTTACCAATAAATCTCATTTTTTGGCAACTATGGGCAAATTTGTCGCAACAAAAAAAAACTTTGAGACTGCAAAGCATTTTTTAGCAGCACTGTGTACCAATTCAGATACGGTGATACAGGGATCAGAAAACGTGACATTCGGTAATAAACCGCTGCACCTCCAGTTAAGATGGCATATTACGCCGGATATGAGAAAGGATAATTATCGCCGGGTTATTTTAGCCAGTGTGGATATTTCGCATCTTAAAAGAGCGCAGAAGGCTCTGGAGGAAACATCTGCACGTATTGAAACGATCATTGATACTATTGATGGGATTGTGTGGACTGCCGATCCTCAATCGCTGAAGCTGAATTTTATCAGCAAAAAAATTAAGGATATAACCGGCTATCCAAGAAGAGTCTTCTTGGGAAAGAAAATGTTTGATTTTGAAGTTGATTTTTTTACAGACCAGGAAAAAATGAATCGGTTCCGGGACCGGATTGCACAGGGCATTCCGGGTAGT
>DASVMC010000801.1:0-4004 GCA_036384555.1 Niabella sp.
AGTTTGTTCACACTGCTTTTCGCCTTGTCACTGCTCCCTGATGTGTTGGCTCAGACCGGAACCCGGATATCCGGAACCATTGTAAATGACCAGTTACAGGCCATGCCGGCAGCAACCATAACCCTTTTTAATGCCAGAGACACTACAAAAATCCGGCAAACTACTGCCGACCAGAAAGGCCGGTTCCTATTTTCACAGGTAGACTCCGGAATCTATTTCATAGGGACCACTGCTGTGGGCCGGGAACCTTTTTCAGGCCGCACCTTTCATTTAGGGGCAAATGAGCAAAAAGATATAGACACCATCCGGTTAAGCGTGCACACGGACACACTAGCCGGTGTCGTTGTTCAGGGATCCCGGCCACCCATTGAGAACAAGCTGGATAAAGTGATCCTGAATGTGAGCGCATCACCCGTAAATGCCGGAACAACCGCATTGGATGTACTGGCCAAGGCCCCAGGTGTAACTGTTGACAACCAGGGAAACGTCAGCTTAAAAGGGAAACCCGGTGTTCAGCTGTATATTGATGGCAAACCCAGCTATTTAAGTCCCCAGGACCTGGCAATACTCCTGAAAGGCATGCCCGCGGCACAATTGAGCCAGATCGAAATAATGTCGCAACCGTCTTCGCTTTATGATGCCGCCGGAAATGCAGGGATCATTAATCTGAAAATGGCCAAAAATAAGGAGACCGGTTTTACAGGAACCCTCAACAGCGCTTATTCCCAGGGCAAATACGGACGCTTTCCCAACAGCCTCCTCTTTAATTATACAAAGGGAAAATGGCTGTTTTATACCAGCTTCTCTTATTCCAGGTGGACCGATTTTAACGATGTAGCCCTTATCCGTAAATTCCCGCTGGGGGCAGACACGGCTATAACGTTCCGGCAAAACAGCTCTATTCTTTTTAAAGGGGAAAATTTCAATTTCCGGGCAGGGGCCGATTATCATTTAAATGAAACCACAACTATCGGCATATCCGTCAGCGGTGTCTTTAACCACAACAAGTCGACCGTTAACAGCACCACAGATATGTTCAGCACAACTCCCTTCCCCGATTCCATAAGCCTGACAACCGGTTTCAGGGATGACCGGTCAAGAAACCGATCCGTTAATCTGAACCTGGAAAAAAAACTGGACTCGCTGGGTAAAAAGATCACCGCAGATGCAGATTACATCACCTATAATAACCCAGGCCATCAATACGCAGCAAATACCGTAAACCACATCGATGGCTCTCCCTCCAGTCCGCCCCTTTACCTGCGGGCCTGGCTTCCCTCCGGTATTTCCATTTATAGCTTTAAGGCCGCCTATACACACCCATTAAAAGAAGGTGCCAAACTGGAAGCAGGCATTAAGGCCAGCGCTGTAAAAATTGATAATAAAGCCCCTTACGAAATTCTGGATAATGCTTCCGGCAACTGGGTTACAGATACTTCCCGTGCAGACTATTTCAGGTATTCTGAAAACATTTATGCTCTTTACCTGAACGTTAATAAGGAATGGAAGAAATGGAGCTTACAGGCAGGGCTCCGCTACGAACAGACACATTCCACAGGGCTCCAGGTCTGGACCGGCCAGGCTTATCCCAGAAAATACGGGCAATTGTTCCCCACTTTTTACGCCGGCTATAAGCTATCCGCCGCGAGCCAGCTGCTCTTTTCATATGGCCGGAGACTGGATCGCCCCAACTATCAGGATATGAACCCGTTCCAGCGTTTCCTGGACAAATTCACCTATATCAAAGGCAATCCGCTCCTGCAACCCCAGTTCTCCAACAACCTGGAGCTGACCTATGTATTTAAAAACAAGCTGACCACCACTTTTTATTATACGTTCATCAATCATATTATAAACGATGTGCTGGTGCAAAACAATGCCACAAAAATCACCTACAGAACAAAAGGAAATATAGGGACCAGTTCTGTTAAGGGGTTGTCGTCCAATTATTCCGCGAAAATAAATGCGGGGTGGTACCTCAATCTTTTTGCAAACGTTTATAAAAATCAGTTCAACGGCGTACTGGATAACATACCGGTAAACAGCAGTGCCTGGAATTTTTCTTCCAGCTTCAGTACACAATTGAAATTTGCCGGAACCTGGACCGCCGAAGTTTCCGGAACCTACCAGGGGCGCATGCTGGAAAATGCGATCTATACGATGGCCCCCAGGGGTGTTGTATCCTTTGCGCTGGCAAAACAATTGCTCAAAAACAATGCAACCATAACGCTCAATCTTACAGATCCGTTCAACCTGCAACAATCCCATGCTATAAGCCAGTATGGAGACGTGTATTTAGATGTACACAGCCATTGGGATAACCGCCGGATAGGGTTATCCCTGATGTACCGGTTCAAAAAGGGAAAAGCAGGTGCCAACCGGAAAACCCCGAATGTGCTGGATGAACAAAAAAGGGTCAATTAATAGCTGTTCTGCTATGTAAGTAGCAACTCCGCATGCATTAAAAAAAATTTACTTTGCCAACCGGAAACTGATGCCACCCTGCACCCATCGGCCAGGCATTGGTGCTCCCAGCAGATCACTATAGCTGCGGTCCAGAATATTATCCACCTGAACAAAAACGGAACAGCTTTTTTTCAGGAACGTATAAGCGGCTTTACCATTCATTAAAAAATAATCTTTGGTGATCAGGGCATCTATGGCTGTAGCCTGCTGGGGAGTGCGCACTTTATAGATACCCGTAAGGCTTACTGAAAAGGCGCCCGCCTGGTAAGCGATCATTCCGTTTGCCTGGAACCGGGCATGGGACAAAATATAAAAAGAGGGATCTTGTTCACTGCTGCTGCTGTACATCCATATAAACCCGCTATTGATCAATAAGGACTGATCTGTTGAAAATCGTTGGGTATAGGCAATGTCTGTTTCCCAGCCGGTGGTGTTCACTTCCGCCACATTTTTTGCCAGCGCATAGCTTCCATTGGGCACCAGGTTCGTTTTTTTGGGCATCTCTTCATAAGGAGTGTTTACCCAGTCAATAAGCTCCGCATGAAACCGCTGGAAAAAGCTGGAAGATACCTTCAGCTTCGATTGATAAAACCAGTCGAAGCCTGCTTCATAACCCCAGGATTTTTCTGCCACCAGATCCGGGTTGCCGATGCTTCCGGCCTGTATCACAGGCTTGTTATAGTTATTATATAGCTCTGTAAAATCTGCATTACGGATGGTCTTTCCGCCGCTGGCTCTTAGCTGGAAATTATTCAATTTATAAGAGGTGGTCAATTGCGGTACCCATTGTGCCGGCAGATTGCCATAGATCTCCATTCGTAAAGAAGGGGTCACCATAAAGCGCTCCCCCACTTTCTGAACCAGCGAAACAAAAGGAGCCGCGGTATTCAGATTATGGTTTCCCCGGTCATTGGACCGGATGTCCTTATACTGGTAATTCAACCCGGCTACCAGGTCAGTATACCCGGATAATTGCTGTTGCAGGGTCGTCAGTACCTGAAATAAATGGGATTTATTGTTATTCGGTATGGATGAAGCGTTAAACAGATAATTATCTTCCAGGCTTTTATAGCCAACATTCAGGTTAAACCGGGTATGGGACTTCTGATATTCCAGTTTTGCCTGGTTCCACCAGGAAGTGATTTTTTCCGATGCCGTGTCGGAAAGATAGGTGGTATAAAAATTCTGTGCCGCAAAATCCCTTTTATCGTACGCTGTTCTTAACGCGACATTCCAGTATCCATTCAGTCTGATCATGGCCGCGGCAGAAGCAGCTGTATTATGAAAATAACCACGAATTCCTCTTTGTGCAACGCCGCCCGAATTATTGGTCAGCATTCCGGCCGAAAGATTCACCTTATCATTCTGGTAGAAACCACCAATATTCGCATCCAGTAATCCATATTCTCCCGCAGCAACCTGGCCTGCCACCTGTGTTTGCTGGGCCTGCTTATTTTTATCGAACGCTTTTGTAATAATATTAATCACTCCGCCAACAGCATCCGATCCATAAATAGCGGAGGAGGCCCCTTTAAGCA
>DASVMC010000802.1:0-3283 GCA_036384555.1 Niabella sp.
AAAGGTTTCAAATGAAGCCTATACAGCAGGGAAATTATAATAGAACACAACGCGCCCGCAGCCGGGTATAACAGGTAACTGCACAATAGTAATGGATGCTGTGGCGGCGGGCATCGCCTGGCATGTCAGTAATCAGTGCTCAGTTATCAGCTAACAGTTATCAGTCATCAGTCATCAGCTATCAGCTATTCGTTATCAGGGTACCTCATCGTTTACTATTTACATTTCACTATCGTTCTTCAATATAATTTACATTTCCTATTTTATAATTATCATTTCTGTACTCCCTACTCACTTCTCAATGCTTTGACCGGATTAGCCAGCGCGGCTTTGATGGATTGAAAACTTATTGTGAATAAAGTAATCAGTATTACAGAAAAACCTGCTATCAAAAACACCCATGGTGAAATAGTTATTCTGTAAGCAAAGCTTTGCAACCAGGTATGCATCAGCCACCCGGCCACAGGAAATGCGATCAGTAACGAAAGACCTACCAGTATCAAAAAATCCTTTGATAACATAGCTGTGACAGCACTTACTGAAGCGCCAACTACTTTTCTTATACCGATTTCTTTTGTTCGCTTTTGTGCTGTAAACGCTGCCAGGCCAAATAACCCCAAACAGGAAATAACAATAGCAAGCCCGGCAAAATATTTTGAGAGTGCTGCAACTCTTGTTTCACTTTCATATTGCCGCTGATATGCTTCATCCAAAAAGTTAAACGTAAAGGGGAAGCCTGAATTAAATCTTTCATATAACTGTTTAATGGCACTGATAGTTGCCTGTTGATGATCATTCCGGATACTTGCTACAAGAGTTCCTCCCTGCCGCGCCAGAGACAGGTAACAAGGCTTTATGGCATCATGCATTGATTCAAAATGAAAATCTTTTACAACACCGATTATTTGTACGGCATTACCAGACATTTTTATGGTTTGCCCTACGGGATTTTTCAAATGCATCTGCTTTACTGCTGTTTCATTCAAAATGATCTTTATGGAATCATTTCCATAGCTTTTTGAAAAACTACGACCTTCTTTTATATGCATCCCCATGGTTTCCATAAAATCATATCCAACGCCAAACCCTTCAAAGAAAATGTCTGCACCAGGATCTTTGCCCGGCCATTCAAAACCTCCTGTAGCAAAGTTATGTCCTACCATACGATGATTGGTGGTACTTGCATTGTTCACACCAGGTATCTTTTTCAATTCCGTAATAAATGCGTCCTGTTTGGCCAGCAGATTGCCTTCTGCTGTAAGACGCAGAACATTATCCTTTTTATAACCGGGATTTGTATCCTGGATAAAGCGTATTTGCTGATAAATGATGCATACGGCAATAATTAAAATGGTCGATAAAGTAAATTGAAAAACAACCAACCCTTTTCTTGACAATAACTCAGCAGCTGAAGTATTCAGCTTTCCTTTCAATACAGCAAGCGGGCTGAACCTGGAAATGTATAAAGCCGGGTAACTACCGGAAATAAATCCTGTTATCAGTGCAATACTGACAATTGCCGCGAACATTCGTCCTGTAAAGTGTAACGTGATCGCTTTACCCGTAAGCTGGTTAAAAGAGGGTAACAAAAGCGCAGCAAATAGCAGCGCCAGCACCATTGCAAACACCGTTAACAGAAAGGATTCTGTCAGGAACTGAACGACCAGCTGGCTACGTTCTGCGCCCACCACTTTTTTGATACCCACTTCTTTAAACCGGCGTGCGGCCTTTGCAGTAGAGAGGTTCATGAAATTGATACAGGCAATCAGAAGAACAAAAGCTGCAAGCAGGGCAAACAGGTTCACGTATTCAATTCTTGCGCCACTTTGTGAATGACCGTTATAATTATTATGCAGATAGATATCAGAAAATTTCATAGCAACAACTTTCCTGCTCGTATCATCATAATTTCTGCTTATTATATCTTTCACCTTGGCATTGAAGGCAGTAACATTGGTACCTTTTTTCAATAATACATAGTTCAACGGACCTGTATTGCCCCATTGTGTTACCCAATTCTGAATTGTCCGCAAATAATCAAACGACAATACAAAGTCAAATTGCTGCGAAGAGTTCTCCGGCATTTTTTTAAACACTCCTGATACAAAAAATGTGGTGTCGTGATTAAAGCTTACCGGTTTACCGATGATATTCTCAGTAGTGCCGAATATTTTTTTTGCAAGCTCATCAGATAGTACAATGGAACTATTACTGACCAGCGCACTGTTTTTATTACCCTCCATCAACTGAAAAGAAAAAATATTGAAATAATCTTTTTCTGCATATTGCCCGCTGGCTTTGATATTTTTATCGTTTGCAGAAAGCGTATTTTGCGGAAACCAGCCCGGCGGCGCCACAGCAGCGGCATATTCCACTTCGGGAAAGGCTTGTTTAACTGCATCGCTCAGCCTGCCCGATGACTCTTCCGAGTAAGAACCATTCTCATAATGTTCCATCAACTTATACAGGCGGTCATTGTTGGCAAAGAAGGCGTCATAACTCAATTCATTGCTTATCCACAAGAAAATAAGCAATGCACAGGCAAGGCCCGCAGACAGCCCGAGAACATTCAGCCATGTAAATTGCTTATCTTTTAAAAGATTCCGCCATGCAATTTTGAGATTTGTCTTAAACATAACGTTGATTTATAATTCTTTTAGATTGTCATTAGCACAAAAACGCCTGTACCTGCAAACGCTTTACCAATCAGCGGTCAGTTTTCCTTCCCTCCTGCTATTTACTGTACCCAGTTTGCTATAGACAATTGACCATTCACTTTTTACCGTCTGCAACACGTTTTACATTTTTCTATTCACTCCGCAATGCCTTCACCGGATTTGCTGTAGCGGCCTTAATAGCCTGAAAACTCACTGTAATAATAGTAATCAGCAGCGCGCCGGATATAGCAGCACCAAATATCCATAGTGAAATGGCCGTACGGTATTCATATTGCTGCAGCCAATGCCGGAGGTAAAACCAGGCAACCGGAACCGCAATGATGCAGGAAATCAATACCAGCGCGATGAACTCCTTCGACAGCAATTCCCAAAGGTTATAAACACCGGCTCCCAACACCTTTCTTACACCGATTTCTTTTTTGCGTTGTTCTGCAATAAATGCTGATAAGCCAAACAGGCCCAGGCAGGAAATAAATACGGCCAGCAGCGTAAAGAAGCCTGCCAGACTTCCGATCCGCTGCTCTGCCGCAAACTTACGGGCATAGGTCTGGTCATTAAATTCATAATCAAAAGGAGCATTGGGATTGTATTTTTTAAAAACAGCT
>DASVMC010000803.1:0-5856 GCA_036384555.1 Niabella sp.
TATTTCCATTCCGCTGTATATTTTGACCGGATCGGCGAAGAAAGACCTGAAGAGCAATGAAGCCGCCTTAAAGTACTTTTTAATGGGCTCTTTTTCAACGGGTATAATGCTGATGGGCATTACACTGATTTATGGCGCTACCGGCACTTTTGATATCGAGAAAATGCACCTGGCACAATTAATGAAATCGAACCTGCTTACCGCGGGGGTGTTCATGCTGCTCTTCTCCATGTGTTTTAAGGTTTCAGTAGCTCCTTTTCATTTCTGGACGCCGGACGTTTATGACGGGGCGCCCAATGTCTTTACCTCCTTTATGGCTACCATTGTGAAGGTGGGTATTTTTATCGGGTTTATTCACCTGTTTAATGCCGCGTTTGACCAGGTGGTACTGCAATGGAAAGTATGGTTAGCGGTGTTAGCGGCGCTTACCCTGTTCATAGGAAATATTACGGCTGTATTCCAGCAAAGTGTAAAACGGATGCTGGCATATTCCAGTATATCGCAGGCAGGCTTTATGCTGTTTGCCCTTGTGGCCATGAATGAGGTTTCCTATGAAGGATTGCTGATCTATTCCTTAGCTTATTGCCTGGCCACAATTGGCGTGTTTGGTGTGGTTAGTAAAATGACGGATTATTCTTTTGATGGCTTTAACGGCCTTGCAAAACATCACCCGTTGGTGGCTCTTTGCGTAACACTATGTATGTTGTCCCTGGCCGGTATCCCAATGACGGCAGGCTTCCTGGCAAAATTCTATATGCTTAAAGCCGTTATACAATCGGGAGGATACTTATGGCTGGTGATCTTTGGTGTACTGATGGCTGCAGTAAGTGCTTATTATTATTTCAGGGTCATACAGGCAATGTACTTTAAAGACGGGCCTGATCATTTTACAGGAATAACTGCTTTTGAAAAATGGGTGCTGGTGGCCATCTGTGCTATGATCGTGTTTGTAGGTCTGTTTCCCAATGTAGTACTCAGCTGGTTCTATTTTTAACCGCAACGCTTGGCGGATAAGGGCCGCATAATAATTTTCCGGTTAACCCGGATGCCATAACTGTTATTAAAGCAGCCACTCCCTGCTGCTCTTCCCGGAATCTTTCAACTGAATTTCAATAGTTAACCCGACCGGCCGGATAGCGTTTGTTGCCTCTGGGGAAGGCTGCATAGCCAGCTGGTCAAACGCGCCTGTAATATCCTGAAAACGATGGTTTGGCTTCTGTGTTCTTTTGTCGGACTGGCGTTACTGGAACACGAATTCAATAATCAAACGATTGGATATAAATAGTTAACCACGTAGTGACATAAGGTCTTGCCGGTATTCCCGATGAATCGGGAGCAGCAAGTTTTAATACTTTATGTATTGAATTTTATGTCATAGGTAAAAGGGTCGGGTAAATATTCCCGCGCCTGCCCGGCTGAGCCATTCAGGCGGGGATTTTGCAGCCAGGAGCTTGTGCTATGGTCAGTGAGGACACTGACCATAGCACAAGCGAGGCTTTCAAATGACAGTTTAGGGTTGACACGATACTACCCTAATCTGAAAAACAATGCACCGTTTTATACATCTGTGTGGTTTTATTTTTTGCTTTTGTCGAACTGGCATTAACTTAGCAAGGTGAAATTTATCGATACATTGCTGCTGGCGTTCCGCACGGTAAGAAGTAACCGGCTGCGTACGGGGCTTACGGTAACCATTATTGCATTTGGGATTATGGCATTGGTTGGGATCATTACAGCCATAAAAGCCATGAACCAGAAATTTACGGAAAGCTTTTCGTCGATGGGCGCCAACGGATTTACGATCCGTTTTAAGGAGCGGAATGCAAATCTGGGCAATAACAGGGGAAGCGGTTTAACGGTTTCCAAAAAAGGAAAAAAAGAAAAACAATCCAATCTTAATAAACCCATCACAAAAGAACAGGCGGAATATTTTCTCAATAATTACCATTTTCCCGGCGCGGTGGCCGGTATTTCCATCTTTGGCGGCCGAAGCAATATCCTGTCCTTTAACCAGAAAAAGACCAACCCGAATGTATCCCTGCTGGCGGGTGATGACGCTTACCTGAACCTGAATTCCTTTAAAATCCAGTATGGAAGAAACCTGACGGCGGGAGAGATCAGGAATGGCCAGAACCTTTGCCTGCTGGGATATGATGTTGCAAAGCTTTTCTTTGGAGAAGCTGTAGATAAAGGATTGAATACCACAATAAGGATCAATAATATACCGTATACGGTTCTGGGAATACTGGAACCCAAAGGTTCTACATTTGGTTTTAGCCGGGATAATATGGCTTTTATCGGTTATGATAACTGGAGCAGGAATTTTGGCAATGCCAATGCCTCTTATGTTATAGCCGTTAAAGTAAATGATATTAAACAGCTGGATGCAGCAATGGGCGAAGCAGAAAGTATGTTCCGTTCCATCCGGAAAAACAGCATTACAGAAGATAGTAATTTTATCCTTGACAAGAGCGATAGCGCGGTGCAGACCCTGATGAATGTTTTGCGGTATATTCGCTGGGCCGCCATCATCATCGGCATTATAACCTTATTGGGAGCGGCTATCGGGCTCATGAACATTATGCTGGTGGCCGTTTCTGAAAGAACCAAAGAGGTGGGTCTTATAAAGGCGTTGGGAGGGAAAAAGCGGTCCGTAAAAATGCAATTCCTGTTAGAGGCCATGATCATTAGCGTGCTGGGTGCGCTGCTGGGGATCCTGTTAGGCGTCTTTGTTGGCAATATGTTTTCGCTGGTATTAAATACCGGTTTTGTAGTGCCTTGGGACTGGGTCATTTATGGTATTGTGATCTGTACGATTGTCGGACTGGCAGCCGGTATATATCCGGCAGTAAGAGCAGGCAAATTAAATCCGATAGAGGCATTGCGGTATGAATAATGAATTTGATGATAAATTGACATATCCGGCATATATTTATTAAAGGCTTATATGGGATGTATAGATATCTGTTAGCATTTTGCGGTTTTTTTTGATGAATCGTAAAAAAAAACTATCTTCAAACGATCAAAAAAAAATAATGACGAAAAATCTTGTTGTTTGATTTTTTTTGTTAGAATTGTACACGCAAATAAAACTTGTTCAATATTTAAAAACTAAAAAAACTAAGATCATGGCTGAGACAAATCAAGCGAAGCCCGTAAAGGCTACTACTTCTGTTCAACCTAAAAAAAGCAGCAACCTGATTTCGTGGGTAGCGCCCATTTTGTGTATTATTGCCGGTTATTGCATTTGGCGCTACGTAATTGGTGCTGATAGCGGATTTGCACAGCCAGACAAAAATGGCGGCTTCTGGCCCGAGCACAAAGGCCCTATAGGAGCGTTTCACAGGATTTATGAAGGTGGTATCATTGTACCGCTGTTGATTGGTATGTTGTTAATGGTAATTGTATTTGCTATTGAAAGGTTCCTGACCATTTCAAAAGCACTAGGTACTGGTAACATCAACAATTTTATCCGTAAGGTGCAATACAACCTGGCTAATAAAAATGTAGATGCTGCAATCGCAGAATGCGATAAACAAAAAGGCTCTGTAGGTAATGTAATGAAAGCAGGTCTGCGTCGTTATAAAGAAATGATCAACGAAACTGGTCTGGATACAGAACAGAAAATTGCTGCCATCCAGAAAGAAGTGGAAGAAGCAACAGCTCTGGAACTGCCAATGCTTCAGAAAAACCTGGTATTCCTTTCCACGATCGTTTCTACCGGTACATTGATCGCGTTATTAGGTACGGTAATGGGTATGATCCGTTCGTTTGCCAACCTTGGTGAAAGTGGCGGCGGTAACTCTTCAGAATTAGCGGTAGGTATTTCTGAGGCCCTGTATAATACAGCATTAGGTATCGGTACATCCGCTTTAGCATTGATTTTCTACAACATGCTCACTACCCGTATTGACAGCATTACCTATGGTATTGACGAATCTGGTTTCACATTGACCCAATCATTCGCTTCCCTGTATAAATAATACCGGGAGTGAGTGGAGATTTTTGTGGAATAAAACAGATTTTTAGTCTTATATCAAAATAAAGTCAATAATGGCAAAAGCAAAAATACAAAAGAAGTCGACGGATACGGACATGACACCCTTTGTGGATGTGGCATTCCTGATCCTGTCCTTCTTTATAATGGCAACAAAATTCAAACCGGCTGAGCCAGTTCCCATTGAGACTCCGAACTCTGTATCTTCTCAGACAATGCCTGATAACAATGCGGTTATGATGAGCATTGATAAAGATAACAAGGTGTATTTCAGCATTATGTCCAAGGCCGATGTGCAAAAAGGAAAAGATATCATCAAGGAGGCAGCAAAACGTGCAGGAGTAACAATTACCGATGGGGATTTAACGCATTATTCAGACGGAATGATGATGGGAATGCCCTTTAACAAACTGAAAAGCTTCTTGGCGCTGGCACCTGCAGAACAGGCCAAAGTAAAGCAGGACGGTATTCCGGTACTGGACTCTACCCATAATGAGTTGGTTTACTGGATTGGCGCTGCAAAATGGGCATTTACCGGGGAACCTTTAAAGTACCTGGTAAAAGGGGATAACATATCAAAATATCCCACATTCAGTGCGCTGGTAGATGCTATGAAAAAGAATGATGAACAGAAGTACAACCTGGTTACTATGCCAACAGACGCCCCTCAGGGATCTGAACTGTACCTGGATCGTTTAAAAGGGAAGTAAATAAATTGTTTAACACTACCGCTACCTGGGTAGGGTAGTAAAATTATTTGAATATGGCAAGTTTAGATACTGGCGGCGATGACGGACATAAGAAAGGCCCCGGGGTCAAGAAAGCCAAGAAGCTGAGCACAAGGGTGGATATGACCCCAATGGTGGACCTGGGTTTCCTCTTGATTACCTTCTTTATTTTTACGGCAACAATGAGCAATCCGACTACAATGGATTTGAACATGCCAAAAGATACCGATAAGAAGGACGAAGAAACCAAGATCAAACAATCCGGCTCTTTGAGCATCATTCTGGCAAAGGATAATACAATTTTCTATTATGAAGGAGAATTAGACCCGACCGGCTCGAATCTTAAAACGGCTACTTATAAAGATGTCCGGGATGAAATCATCCATAAAAAGAAAGATGTTATTTCTCACTATGTGCAGGATCCCGCTTGTGAAGATGAAGCTAGAGCAAAGGGAAAATCAATTGATGACTGTAAGCAGAAGGACTTTTTCGTAGTTATTAAACCAACGGATGACGCAACCTATAAAAACGTTGTGGATATATTGGATGAAATGACCATTAATAAGGTGGCCCGGTATGCTTTAGTAAAGCCCTTCCCGACTGAATTGGAAGCAGTACAGTTGTCTATGGGCGGCGCTCCGGCTACTCCAGCTGCACCACCGGCCAAATAAAAATTCTTTATGGAATTTTTAGATTCATGCATCATAATAAAAAAGTAATTCAATAATGGAAGCCAATAAAATTTTATCTTCAGATCTTCTGGATATCGTTTTTGAGGGACGGAATAAGGAATACGGGGCGTATGAGCTTCGCCGCACTTACAATAAACGCATCTGGAAAGCACTGATTATAACGGTTGTTGCCGCTATAGTAATTGCAGGTCTGGTGATATTGCAAAGCAAAATGGAGTCAAATGCTCCCCAAAAGGTAAAAATGGAGGAGGTGACTATTCAGAAAATAGATCAACCGGAGGAAAAGAAAGAACCACCTCCGCCTCCGCCACCACCACCACCCAAACAGGAACCACCACCTAAAATTGAAACAAAGGCATTTACGCCTCCTAAGATCGTAAAAGACGAGGAAGTAAAACAGCCGCCTCCTGTTCAGGAGGAGTTAAAAGAAACCAAGATC
>DASVMC010000804.1:0-2806 GCA_036384555.1 Niabella sp.
GATTTACAAAATCGTAGATGAGAACGGTGGTATCACCCGGCAGTCCTGGAATCAGTTCAAAGAGCTGGAGCTAACCGTGGACCCGGAAGGAGGTGTTGTAAAATACGACCACAACGAATATGGAAAACTGGTAGCGGTTACCAATGAAAACAGACAGAATAACAACTACCAGTACGACGACCGGCAAAACTTAAAATATATAAGCAGCTTTGGCAATGACTCTGAATTTTATTTTTATGACCAGCAAGACCGGCTCGTTACCCGGAGAAAAACAGATGGCCGCGCCGTTCATTATACTTATGAAGGGCATCATCTGAAACAGATCAAAGATCATCACGGGCGCACCGTAGACTTTGTTTATAATGAATACAACGATGTAACAAAAACAGTTTATTCCAACGGGCTGGAAGCGTACTGGAGCTATGACGCGCTGGGATATGTTGCCCGCTACACAGATGTACGCGGAAATACCACCGAATACAGGAACGACGATGCGGGGAATGTCGTTTACCTGAAGGAAGCTGATGGCAATGAGCATTATTTTGAATATGATACCAGCTATAACCTGGTGGACGCAAAAGACCGCTTGCATCACGTGCACTTTGATTACGGACCTTTAGGTATTTTAAGGAAGCGTACACAAAATAACCGTACCGTACACTTCAATTACGACACGGAGCTGCAATTAAAAAGTATTGCCAATGAAGGCGGCGAGCTATACAGGTTCGGGCTGGACGGGACAGGGAACGTGGTCAATGAGTGGGGATTTGACGGCTTGCACCGCCGTTATCTGCGGGATGGTAATGGCCGTGTAACCAAAGTATTGCGCCCCGGCGAACGGTGGACACAATACAGCTACGATGGCGCAGGCAATATAGTACAGGAAGAGCATAGCGATGGTACGATGGCTGCCTATAAATACAATGCAGATCATTTGCTGGTTGAAGCCTTTAATAACGACAGCCATATTCAGTTAATAAGAGCGCGCGACGGGCGGATCATAAAAGAAGCACAGGAAGCTTATACCGTTACCCGTAGATATGATGTTGATGGCAACTGCCTGCAGATTGAAAGTAACCTGGGAGCGGATATTCATTTGGAATACGACAAGAATGATCTGGTCAGCCGGATGCAGGCTTTCACGGATTCCGGGAACCAGCAATCAGCAACGGGGAATCAGCAATTGGACAATGCCTGGTCTGCTACTTTTCAACGGGATAAAACAGGACTGGAGCTGCGCCGCCAGCTTTCCGGGAATGTAGAAATAAAAACAGAACGGGATCGCCTGGGCCGGGTAACCCGCCGCAGTATTGGCGCACAGAACGCAGAACAAAGCCGCACCCGTTATGACTGGGGTATGGGCAACCAGCTCAACCGCATTGTTAATGAGACCAATAAGACCCATACACAATTTGACTATGATGCGTTTGACAACCTCATCAGCGCCACCTATGAAAACAGAAGCGGCGCCACTGAAACCATTTACCGGGTGCCGGATAAAATAGGCAACTTATTTAAGACCCGCGACCGGAGCGACCGGAAATACAGTAAAGGCGGGCACCTGCAGGAAGACGACAAATACATTTATCATTACGACGGCGAAGGGAATATCATATTCAAGGAATTTAAATCCAACTCCAACCCCGCCGCTATTGTGCATACTGAATATGCTAAAAAACACACCCTTGACTTTAAACGTTCCGGTACCGGCTGGATCTATGAATGGAGCGGCAACGGTCTGCTGAAAAAAGTGATCAACCCGGGAGGAAAAGAGATCGGGTTCTTTTATGATCCCCTGGGAAGAAGGATCGCTAAGATCGTTTACGATAAAAATGCGCGGTTCTATGAAGAAAATACCGGCAGGATCACCAGATGGATATGGGATGGCATTGTGCCGCTGCATGAATGGAAATACGAAGGCACTTATCCTCCCCGAAAATCAGTTGATGAAGAAGGAATCAAAGAAGAAAAAGAACCGGTTGAAAATCTGATCACCTGGTTGTATGAAGCGGATAGTTTTGTACCTTGCGGTAAGCTCATTGATAACGAACAATATAGTATCATCACTGACTACCTGGGCACTCCCACCCACGCTTATGACAGCAATGGCATAAAAGTCTGGGAGCGAGAACTGGATATTTATGGGTTTGCCAAAAAAGAAACAGGAGCAAAAGGACTGATCCCACAACTCTACCAGGGACAATATATAGATGAAGAAACCGGATTAGGATATAACCGGTACCGCTATTACGACCGTGAGAGTGGAAACTACATCAACCAGGATCCGATAGGGTTAGGAGGAGGCAGGGTTTTATATGGATATGTCCATGATCCCAACAGTTGGATCGATCCGTTTGGTCTTGCAAAAAAAGAACCGCATAATGCTCTTTTTGAACATCAGGACGCACATGGTAATCCTAAAGCTTCTGGTCATGAGACCAGTGGCGGTACTGGTAAAAAGACGCCCACCTGGTCAGAACAGGCTGCAAGTCATACAGAGCCGAAAATCCTGAGCGGGCTTACAACAACACCCGGAGATAAAGTTATTATCATTGGCGAAAAAAATCCTTGTAACGGGAACGGGAAATCTCTTGGCAAAGCAGGCTGTCAGAAGTACATGAAAAATTTTGCAGACACACATACTGTCACAATACACTATCATTCTCTGGAAGACGGCCGGGTTTATATATTTGAACCCAATAAAGAACCACGGGCTTCAACAGGGCATCACCATTAATTATATAAATATTCAAATTGTATACTTTTTAATACAGCAGGTAAAATCATTTCTCTAAAGATCAGAAAA
>DASVMC010000805.1:0-5041 GCA_036384555.1 Niabella sp.
AAAGCCGGTTTCCTTATTAAAGCAGGTACACGGACTAAATTGCAGGAACCTGGTACCCAGGAATATATATTAAAAGAATCCAGTAAATATTATTTCAATACTTCGCGTATTGCAGGAACTGCCCGTATCGGTGTCGGACATTTTACGGTGTTTGGCTCTTATCAGTTCACCAAATTACTCAAAGATGGCGTTGGTCCGAACCTGCGACCGGTTACTGTTGGTCTGAGTTTTGGAGGGCTGTAAGGCTCCTGAAAATAAATAGTTGAGGGCGGGTCAGCAGGACCCGCCTTTTTGCTATGCGAAAGGTCAGTTGCTTCAAAAGATAAGGGCATTCTGGTAATGATGAGCAGCTGTACCAGCCGGGCAAAGGTTGTTTAGAGCAGTATCGGATTATTTATAAAAGCGGTCCCGGATCGGCCAGGCCCTTTTCAGAAAACTTTCCTTTTGCTTTTATTACAGTTTTTTTATCTTCCCTGTGATTTTTAAGTTATATGAAGGATAAGGCACATTTGTTATACCTGCAGAACAGGGTGGCTTATGCCCGGGATCAGGCTGCGTATAAAGAATTGTACCTATATTTTCATCCGGTGCTTTACAAACTGGCCTATACCATTCTACAGCAGGATGTTTTAGCTGAAGAAGTGGTTACAGATGTAATGATCAGGATATGGACTATGGAGAACAAGCTGGCCTATGTAGATCATTTAAACAGGTACCTGCTTACTGCTGCACGGAACACCGCTATTACCTATTTAAAAAAGCAGCGTGTGGAAACCCGGTTACCGGAAGCAGATAGTGGTACAGGGCCCATGTCCGGTTATGTACCTGATCAGCAGTTGCTGTCTATGGAGCTTTCATCGCTTATTGAGCAAACGGTACAGGCATTACCCCCGCAATGTCAGCTGGTATACCGGCTTATAAAGGAAGAGGAGCTGTCTTACAAAGAGGCGGGTGCTGTACTGGAATTATCCCAGAACACATTGGAAACACACATGCGTCTGGCGCTAAAAAAACTGCGCAGGACGTTGGATGCCTATCTTATGAAAAAAAAATCCTGAGGCATTCACGGTAATCCCATTTTTAACAGTCTTATTAAAAAGCAATGGACAAAAAACTGGAAAATAAGTTTTACAGGTTGTTTGCCCTGAAATTATCCGGAGAAGCGACTGCAGAAGCATTGCAGGAGCTGGAAGCCATCCTGGTACAACATCCTGAGCTGCGGTTTTTTTATGATGAAATGATCAAACCTGCGCAACGGAGCGCAAAAGATGCAGAACGGGCAGAACTCTCTTACGCGGCCCATGCAGCTAATATGTATGTTCAGGGACTGCTGTCTGAAAAGCGGCACCCGCACCTACAACAGCCCGTGCGTACGCTGAAACGGTTTGTATGGCCTGCGGCCGCAGCCCTGCTGGTGATAGCGATGCTGCTGGTGCTCTTGCTGAACAGGAAGCCTTCGGAAATCCTGCAGCGCACAGCAAATGAAATGGCAACTGCCAAAGGCTCCAGGTCCAGTGTCCGCCTGCCGGATGGTACTGTTGTTTTGCTTAATGCCAACAGCCGGCTGAACTATGATGAAAAGTTTAAAGGCGCCAGCCGTGAGGTCTCCTTATCGGGAGAAGCTTATTTTGATGTGGCGCATGATGCGGCGCATCCTTTTATCATTCATACAAATGCCGGAAGCATAAAAGTACTGGGCACTGCCTTTAATGTGAAAGCTTTGGATAACGGTTTTTTTGAAACAACATTGATCAGGGGAAAAGTGGCGATACAGTTGAAAAATCATTCAGATGAGAATTTTGTATTAAAACCCGGACAGAAGCTGGTGGCCAGTAAAAATAATGCTGATCATAAAACTGACTCTGTAATGATCCTGCCTGCGACAGTTAAGGACAGCCTGGTTGCTGAAACTTCCTGGACAAAAGGTCAGCTGGTTTTTGTTGACCGGCCGCTGGTTGAGATCACGGCCGAACTGGCGCGGGTCTTTGGTGTAACGATTGTTTTTAAATCTGACAAAACCAAGCAGTTCCGGTATACGGGCGTGTTTGATGACACGGACCTGGATCAGATACTGGAAATACTGAAGCTTTCGCAGGCCATTAACTATCATAGGGATGGGAACAGAATAATTATTGAATAACGTTTGCAAACTATAAATCAGGAAAATATGGGGAAATAAAAAGGAATAAAAACAATAAAAGGAGAATGCGCTAACATTCTCCCTAAGTAATTACACATTAAAGTAAGCCCTTTAATGTGCTTTGTTCAATAACTCAAAACAAATATATGCAAAAATGTACTTGCCATAGAGGGGGCAACAGGACCCGCTTTAGGGAATTTGTAATGATCATGAAGTTATCCGCGGTATTTCTTTTTTTTGCGTTACAGGTGTCAGCTGTCAATTATGGCCAGCAGGTGCTGAATTTAAAAGCAGAGAATGTTTCCTTACCCGAGGTATTCCAGAAAATAGAGCAGCATTCTCAATACAGGTTTTATTACAGCAGTGATATTATTCCGTCAACCCGTTTTGTTTCCATTAATGTTGAAAATGCATCCCTCGATGAGGTAATGAAAAAGATCCTGGAAGGATCCCACCTGCGCTGGCAGCAGTTACCGGACAATAAGGTAGTTGTAACAAACAATAATGGGGCAGACAGCAGCCGTGCTGCCCTGTTCAAGCGCATTGTAACAGGTGTTGTTAAGAACAGCAAAGGCGAACTGCTGGAAAATGTATCTGTTATTCTGAAAGGGTCTCATACCGGAGTGATCACCACCGCGAACGGACGTTTTTCACTGGATGTCAATACAGGAGATACGCTTCAGTTTTCCCTGATCGGATATCAAACACAGGAAATCGTTGTTACAAGCCAGGAAACGGTGGAAATAACGCTTTTGCCTGCAGACAACAGCCTGAACGAAGTGATTATTGTAGGGTATGGTACACAGAAAAAAAGCGACATTTCAGCGGCCATTACACAGGTATCCGGGGAAGTGCTGGAAAACCGCCCGATTACGAATATCGGAGCGGGATTACAAGGCGTTGTGCCCAACCTCCAGATCACGCCACAGGGTGGTGCGCCGGGCCAGGGCTCTAATTTTAATATCCGGGGTATTACTTCAATCACAGGGGGAAATCCACTGGTACTGGTAGACGGGGTGGTACAGGATCCGAACCTGGTCAATCCCGCTGATGTGGCAAGTATTACCGTTTTAAAGGATGGAGCGTCTGCGGCAATATACGGGGCAAGGGCTGCGTATGGTGTTATATTAATTACTACCAAGACCGGTAAAAAGGACCAGTCTCCTTCAATTAATATCTCCAGCTCCTACGCCATCAATGATCTTACTGTAAAGCCCAAATATGTAAACTCCCTTGACTATATCAACTATATGGATTCGGCCAGTCTCAATGCCGGGAGCGGCCTCTATTTTTCTCAGCGTATCCGCGACGGAGTAACCGCCTATTTTAATGATCCTGTACATAATCCATATGTATTATATGATCCTTCGATTGATAAAACAGGCTATTACACGTATGTCGGAAATACGGACTGGACAGATGCGCTGTATAAGAGTGGCAGCATTCTGCAAAATAATGTTTCCTTGAGCGGCGGTTCAAAAAACACCTCTTATTATATGTCTTATGGCAATATGCGGCAGAATGGTTTTCTGGCATCTTACAATGACTATTATCAGCGGCATAATATTAATCTGAATATCACTTCCGATGTGACCAAGTGGTTACGGCTTTCAGGCAAGATACGGTATACTTACTCATTTGAAGACCATCCGTCCGGCGGCACCGGCGGAAACTCAGGTTTAACCGCAACAGGAGGTTCGCTGAAAGGCGATCTGAGGCCGCTGATGCCGGTAAGGCATCCCGACGGGAATTTTGCAGGACAGGGGAGCTTTACCAATCCTTTTGCCGTAGGGGCATTAGGCGGGCATAGTCAAACAAAGAAAAATGATTTCTGGGCAACAGCTGCAGCGACCATTACGCCTATCAAGGATCTGAAAATAGATATTGATTATACATTTAATCCCTATTCATCTAATACGGAGTTTACCTCACAGCTGTTCCGGGAATATCATGCAGACGGAACCTATAATATCTATCCCTGGACCAATCCCAACCTGGTAAACCTGAGTAACGATAATGATTATTACCATGCGTTGAATATTTACGGGAATTATACAAAAAGGGTTGGTAAGAACAATTTCAGCTTAATGGCAGGATATAACCAGGAAGTCAAGAACCTGAAATATTATTCTGCACAGAGGAAGAACCTGATCGATAACAGCCTTCCTGTACTAAACGGAGCAACCGGTGATATGACCGTGGATGAAGCACTACCCAGCTGGGGCGTTCAGGGTTATTTTGGCAGGCTCAATTATGATTATGACAGCCGCTACTATCTGAGCCTGATTGGCAGGTATGACGGTACCAGCATTTTTGCACCCGGCCACCGGTATGTGTTCAACCCTTCTGTTTCAGGTGCGTGGAGGATCAGCAATGAAAAATTCTGGAAAAACAACGGGGCGCTTTCCGATGTGTTCAATGAATTGAAATTAAAAGGATCTTATGGACGCATGGGTAATCAGGCATTGAACCCCGACGACTTCGGTTATTTCCCCTATATCTCCAATTATGCTATTAATACAGCGTATTCCTATATACTGGGGAACAGCGCAACCCTTCCTGTGGCTATTGGCCCGGGTAGCCTGGTAAGCCCTACATTTACCTGGGAGCAGGTAAGCCAGTGGGATATTGGAACAGAAATGGAGTTCCTGCAGCATCGCCTGAGTGTATCCTATGATTATTATACCCGGTATACAACCGGTATGTTTGCACAAAGCGCACCGGTACCGGCGGTATTGGGTACGGATGTGCCAAAGGTCAACTCCGCTGATCTGAAAACAAAAGGCTGGGAGCTTTCTGCTAACTGGCATGACAATATTGGCAAGAACACCACCTACAGGATCGGTATTGTTTTATCGAATTCCGATGCTTATATTACCAAATACAACAATAATCCAACAA
>DASVMC010000806.1:0-2422 GCA_036384555.1 Niabella sp.
CACAGCGGTCATAAGAATATCAGCTAGTAATCTTTTGTGGTGGTATAGCAGCCGGCAAATAGGTGCTCATTGAAATAAAAAAGTGCAGGTCTGCATCAGATCCCGCACTTTTTTAATTGATTTCCAACATCATTTGTTGACCCATAAGGATTCGAACCTTAACTGACTGAACCAAAATCAGTAGTGCTACCGTTACACCATGGGTCAATCCGCCCCGTTTGTCTGACCAGGATCAGATTTGGGATTGCAAAAATAGGGAAATCCGTTGTTGTAACAATCGATTTTTGAAATATTTTTCCTGATTTTCTGATTTAACAACCCAATTTTGATTTTGCTTTAGTTTCTTGGAGATTAATGAGTTAAATTTGTCACTATTCAATTCATCTTAAAACGATTTATAAATGAAAGTTACTGTAGTAGGGGCCGGAGCGGTTGGAGCTACCTGTGCTGACAACATTGCCAGAAAAGAATTAGCATCGGAATTGGTTTTGCTGGATATTAAAGAAGGCGTGGCCGAAGGCAAGTCGATCGACATGATGCAGACAGCTGCATTGCTGGGATTTGATACAAAGATAAAAGGTGTTACAAATGACTATGCTGCTACAGGAAATTCCGATGTGGTAGTGATCACATCCGGACTGCCGCGCAAGCCGGGTATGACGCGGGAAGAACTGATTGGCGTAAATGCGGGCATCGTAAAAAGCGTTACCGAAAATATTCTGAAATATTCTCCTGATACCATTCTTATTGTTGTATCCAACCCAATGGATACCATGAACTATCTGACACTGCAAACCTCTGGTTTACCTAAAAACCGGGTGATCGGGATGGGTGGCGCCCTGGATTCAGCACGTTTTCGTTACTACCTGAGCCAGGAACTGGGATGTTCCCCGGCAGACCTGAACGCCGTAGTGGTGGGTGGTCATGGAGATACAACGATGATCCCTTTAATAAAACACGCTACCTGGGGCAGCACACCGGTAACTAATTTCTTATCAAAAGAACAACAGGATAAGATCGTTGCCGATACCATGGTGGGCGGCGCTACCTTAACCAAGCTGATCGGAACTTCCGCCTGGTATGCTCCGGGAGCGGGAACAGCTGCAATGGTGGAAAGCATTCTGAGAGATGAGAAAAAACTGATCTCCTGTGGCGTTGCGCTGGAGGGGGAATACGGCCAGCAGGATATATCATTGGTTGTGCCGGTGATCCTGGGAAGAAACGGATGGGAAAAAATTATTGATTTTAAATTGTCTGATGAAGAGCAGGCTGCATTTAATAAAAGTGCAGATGCTGTACGCAGCATGAATGATGTATTAAAGACTTTATAGTTTTTTCGTGATTGTTTGTTTTATCCCGGTTCATTTGATGCACCGGGATTTTTTATTAAGATCCGGCGCTCTCAACCCGGCCCCAATACAATTCCGTTGCTGCGCCCTTAGTTGCCGGACAGAATAGCCGGCAAATACTTATTTTTGACCCTGCGTTAAATACAAACTTATGAAGCGAAAATTGTTACTTTTCCCTTTTCTTTTACTGTTGGTTCAGGTTACGGCAGCACAACAATTTCAGCCGGGATTCGATCCAAAAGAATATGCCGCCTTCCTTTCGCTGGAATTTTATAAAAGCAGTATTCCGGATAAGGAACAGCGAAGCCGTGAAAAAGATCCGTATCACCTCGTATATGAATCGCAGGAAATGGGGATGAAAAATTTATGGTGGCTGTATACTAACGATAACAACCAGGCGGTAATTGTGATCCGCGGAACGGTTGGAGATATGGCCAGCTGGCTGGAAAATTATTATTGCCCTATGCTGCCTGCCACAGGCACTCTACAGTTAAACGATACAACAAATTTTGTTTACAAACTGGCAGAGAGCAAAGATGCTTTCGTACATGCAGGGTGGACTGTAGGAATGGCCTACCTGGTAACCGACATGCTTCCGAAAATCAGAGAATTGTATCAAAAAGGCATAAAGGATTTTTATATTTTCGGGCACAGCCAGGGCGGTGTACTGGCCTACCTTATAGATTCTTATTTCTATTATCAAAAACAGGCGGGTGCTCTTCCTGCGGACCTGCGTTTTAAAACATATGCCAGCGCCGCACCCAAGCCCGGCAATGCGCAATATGCATACGATTACGAATTTATTAATAAAGGGGGATGGACCTATTCCATAATCAACAGTGCAGACTGGGTGCCCGAAACGCCCTACAGCATTCAGCGGGTAACTGATATGAATGCCGTCAACCCGATTGCAGACATTCCGGCATCCCTGAAAAAGGCCAAATTCCCGTTACGGCAGGTGGGTAATTTTTACTACAAAAAGCTGGAGAAAAAAACCAGGAAAGCACAAAAAAAATACACGAATATCCTGGGGCATAAATTATATAAGCTGGGTGTTAAAAAGATATTGCCGC
>DASVMC010000807.1:0-4851 GCA_036384555.1 Niabella sp.
TGCTGTTGCACGCTTAAAAAAATGTATCAAAACCGGACAGTTCCTGTTTGAAAACGTACAGTGTATTGATTGTATTCATTGCAATTTGCTGATTTTTAGCAAAATATATAATGGCATCGTCGTTGGGGCAGATTGTGATAAATGTCTGACAACGGATAACAAATATCTGATAACTGATAACTTATAACTGTTATCTGACATCTCAAATTTCAATGCTCAAAAACTACGTAAAAATCGCCTGGCGCAATATCCGCAAACACTCATTGTACAGTGCTGTCAATATTATCGGCTTATTCGCCGGTATCCTGTTCTTCTTTTTGATTGGCGCCTATGTGTGGAGCGAATTACAGGTGAACCAGCAATTAAAACATGTAAAGAATCAATATATCTTAACCAGCGAATGGAAAGACCCCAATATGGGATATGACCTGGCTACCTTAGGGCCGTTGGCTAAAAGACTGAAGCAGGACTATCCCGGCCTTGTGAAGAATTATTACCGGTACGACGGCATTTCGGCAATTGTTTCTAAAGGCGATAAGCACATAAAGGAAGAAGTACAATTGGGCGATAGTACCTTATTAACTATGTATGGTTTTAAAACATTGTATGGGAATCCCGCTACCGCACTGAATCAGCCATTTTCTGTAGTCGTTACGGATGCAATTGCAAAAAAGTATTTTGGTAAAACGGATGTTACCGGAGAAACAATTGCTTTGAGGAGTTATGCCGGCGACCTCCATGATTTTAAAATAACCGCGGTACTGGATGCCATTCCCGAAAATACGGTCACCTCTTTAACGCCCGATTATCCGGGTAGTATTTTTGTGCCAACCGCCAACTATACCTATTTTGGCCGCAACGACCTGGATGACTGGAATAATATACAGATTGCTTCTTATATTGAATTACAGGAGGGTGTAAAACCTGGTGATCTGACCGGTCCTGTAAAACAATTGCTGAAACAAAACACGTCTTCCGCTCTTCAGGCTAATTTGACGGTGAAGCCTGTTGCTCTTGGCGTATACCATCTTTTGAGAAATAATGCAACAGTAGAACGACTGCTATACACCTTATCGCTTGTGGCATTGTTTATCCTCATAATGGCTGTGATCAACTTTGTAAATGTAAGTATTAGCAGCGCCGGTACAAGAATGCGGGAAATAGGCGTGCGTAAGGTAATCGGAGGTCTGCGTGCACAACTGGTTCTGCAATTCCTTTCTGAATCGATCATTCTGGTAGCAGTGGCAACCGCTCTGGCTGTTGCCGCGTACCTGCCTGTGAAAGCTATATTTGCGGGGATCGTAGGAAAACCCTTGCCGCCATTAAGTGCTTTTCCGGTTTATTTTGTTTTGATCCCGCTACTGCTTATTGTATTGATCGGCCTGCTGGCGGGTATTTATCCGGCTGTTCGGCTATCATCTATTAACACAGTCGCTGCCATGAAAGGAATGCTGCGGTCAGTTGGTGAAAACGTATTGCTGCGTAAAGGCCTGATAGGATTCCAGTTTGCAGTGGCTTTAGTGGTCCTGGTTACGGCAGTGATCATCTCCCAGCAGGTTGCTTATTTTTTTGGTAGCAGCCTGGGTTACAATAAAGAGTATGTAGTGTCTGCGCAGGTGCCCAGAGACTGGAATAAACCCGGCGTGGATAAAATGATTGCAATCAGGGATCAGTTTGCCCGGATGCCTGAGGTGAAAGAGGTGTCGTTGTCTTATGAAATCCCAAATGGCAATAACGCAGGGATCGTTCCTGTTTATAATTCAGGGGAAGACTCCATACAGGCGCGCACCTTCCAACTATTATCCACGGATGAAAATTATCTGAAAACCTATGGCCTTTCCTTAAAAAGTGGTCGTTTTTTTGAAGGGTATAAAAGCGATTCCGGCCGGGTAGTGCTTAATGAGACCGGAGCAGCGGCGCTGGGATATAAAAATAGTGAAGAGGCTATAGGAAAGCAGCTCCGGGTACCGGGTGATCCCACTGTATTTACGATCAAAGCGGTTATAAAGGATTTTCATTTTGGAACAATGTCGGGCAGAATTGCTCCTATAATGGTCTTTAATGTAAATTTTAATCCGCTGTATCGTTTTTTGACTTTTAAATTAAAACCGGGCAACATACAGGAAACACTGGCTGCGGTACAAAAAAAATGGGCATCATTAATTCCTGAGGCTTCTTTCGAGTATCGTTTTATGGACGAAACATTAAAGGTCATTTACGCAAAAGAGCTGCAGTTGCAAAAGGCCGCCTATACGGCTGCTATTTTAACGATGATCATCGTACTGCTGGGCATCTTCAGCATGATTTCACTGAGCATTCAGCAAAGAGTGAAAGAAATAGGGGTACGGAGAGTGCTGGGCGCTTCTGTCAGCAGCATCGTAAACCTGTTCAGCAGGGATTTTGTGGCCATTCTGTTGATCGCAATATTGATAGCTTTACCGGTGGGATATATTATTATGAAGAGCTGGCTGCATAATTATGCGTATCATATTTCTCTTTCGGCCTGGCCCTTTGTAATTGCTGTAGGAGGTATTGGGCTGGTTACTTTTTTGCTGATCGGACTGCAGACTGTAAGAGCGGCTTTGTCGAACCCGGTAAATAGTTTAAGAAGCGAGTGAAGAAAGGGACCGATGATGGCGTAGCGCGAATACAAAAAAATGTAAAAAAGGAAATAAAGAAATGAGTGCAATGCAAATAGTTCATTAGGTGTCCGTTTAGGCTGCCCCGGTAGCTGCCAGACTGATCACTGACAGCTGAAAACTGATAGCTGAAAACTGACAACTGACAACTGATCACTGGTATCTAACATCCCAAATCCGAAATTCCGATGCTGAAAAACTACATAAAAATCGCCTGGCGGAACCTTATTAATAAGCGGTCCTTTTCTTTGGTTAATATACTGGGTCTTACGATCGGTATTACATCGGCCCTTGTCTTGTTCGTAATTGTTACTGATGAGCTAAGCTACAACCGGGAACAGCGGCAATACAATCGTATTTACCGGGTTGTTTCACAAGATAAATATTCAGATGGTATTATTTACAATGCTGGTATTCCTGTTCCGGCACTGGATGCATTGCGATTGGCTTTTCCCCAGGTTACTTTTGGGGCAATTATTTCTGATCTCAACAGCCAGGTAAGTCTTCCGGGCCGGCCGGCACAGGAAAAATACCTGGAAAAAAGCGGCTTTTATTTTGCTGAACCGGAGTTTTTCAGCATTCTTCAGCAGCAATGGCTAAGCGGCAGTGCTGCTGTACTACGGCAACCCAATACCGTAGTGTTGACAAAAGCAATTGCCGAAAAATATTTTGGTAGCTGGCAGGAGTCTGTGGGGAAAACGATCCGGCTTGATAACCATATTGATCTGCTTGTGGGAGGAGTGATCCGGAATACTTCTTTTAATACGGATTTTCCACTGACTGCCGTTGTATCATTTATAACCCTTAAACAGAATGCGGATAAGTATCAGGGGTATCAGCCGGCATGGGAAAGCACTAATTCCGAGTTTCAGGTAATGGCATTGCTGCCCGGGTCCGTAGCAGTCACTGGCATTAACCGGCAATTAACAGATTTTGTAAAAAAATATTATCCGCCGAATAAGGTATCCGTAAAATCGAACTGGCTGCAACCCTTAGCAGATATTCACTTTGACAAACGGTTCGATACCTATGGCAGGCACACCATTTCGCGATCTGCAATTATGACACTTTCCATTATTGGCTTATTTATACTGCTGATGGCCTGTATGAATTTTGTGAATCTTTCCACGGCACAGGCCATTACCCGTTCCAAAGAAATAGGGATGCGGAAAGTGCTGGGGAGCGATAGGAAACAGTTGATCGTACAGGTGATGGGGGAAACAGCCCTTATCGTTTTTTTTGCAATGATCTTATCTTTTTTGCTGGCGGTGATTCTGTTACCTATGCTGCGCACGTTGATTGATTTGCCTGGTAGCACCAACCTGGTGACGGCACGTACTGTGGTCATGCTTGCCGTATTGGGATTACTGGTAACGGTTCTTTCCGGTTTTTATCCGGCCGTGGTATTATCTTCCTTTAAGCCGATTACTGCTTTAAGAAACCGTCTGAACGATAAGACAGGAGATAAGAGCGTTTCAATGCGGCGCATTCTGGTGATCGTGCAATTTGCGATTTCTCAGGTGATGATCCTGGGAACGGTTGTGGCCGTACGCCAGATGAACTTTATACGCACCAAGGACCTTGGCTTTACAAAAGGAGCCGTTCTGGTATTACAGAATAACGCCGATACCGTCAATTCTTCACGTCCCGATGCATTCCGTAATGAATTATTAAAGATCCGGGGCGTGCAATCCGTAACCTTTGCAAATGATGTGCCGGCATCGGATAATGTATGGAACAGCAGTTTTGCTTTTAATCACCTCCCCAAAGAAAAGTTTCAGGCATGTAATAAATTTGTGGACACAGGATATCTGAATACTTTTGGGCTGCACCTGATTGCAGGTACAAATATAATGGCAAGTGATACACCAAGACAGGCGCTGGTAAATGAAAAAATGTTGCACGCATTGGGTCTGAAAAATGCAGAAGATATCATCGGCAAACCAATCCGGATTGGAAAAGGAGAATGGCTGATGGTAACCGGGGTTGTAAAGGATTTTAATGCAGAGTCTTTAAAGTCGGATATCCGGCCATTGATCATTTTGTCCGATCAGAGCAAATATGGTATTGTGGCGGTGAAGCTAAGTGCTGCTACTTTAAAAGAGGCGCTGTCGGCAATCAAGCAACAATGGGAACAGTTTTACCCGGAAGCGGCTTATAATGCTTCCTTCCTTGATGAGCGTATTGAGCAATTATACAAGCAGGACAGCCA
>DASVMC010000808.1:0-5949 GCA_036384555.1 Niabella sp.
CAACGGTAACGCGGCACATTCTTCCTAAAGACACGCTGCTGCAAACGCTGCAGGATGCCGCTGCTATTATTGCAGACTCTTCAGCAACGACCATTCCCCGGCTTCAGAAGCTGCTGGCTTCACTTTCGGAACGCTTCATTATCAGGGTCAATGCTGGTGATGCAATTGTTGATACTACGGCGGTCTATATGTATCTTGACAGTATCTTTTATCCCGGGAATACCTGTGTGTTGCAGGTTACCGCCCTTCCGGCAAAGCTGAGAACCAGTTTGACAATTGAGGACTTTAAGAAAAAGTTCGGTGCCCACAAAATAGAAAAAAAAGAATTCCGGCAATTGACACTGCAACAGATCTATCCCTTTGTATTTACAGGCGCTGTAAAAGCCCCTGATGCTATAAGCTCTATAAAAATATATCCGGATCGTTCCATGCCAAGAGAAGGGTACGGGAATTTTGAGATCAACAAGATTGATTTGTGCTATAATCAATAAGAAAACGCCACAATGGGAGGCCTGCTGGTATCATATAAGGACCGTGAAAGTAATGAATCAATTCCAACAAAGGTTGGGGCCGGTAGCGGCAAACAGAGTTACTATACACCACGAATAAGGGGAATGCAATAATATATTGGAAAAAGTAAGAACTTTTCTGGAGTGTGTATTAACGCGGAATTGAATTTTGGCAGGCTGGATATAAAAGTGAAACGAATAAAAAAGCAGAGAGGAAGGGATTCGAACCCTCGATACGGTTTCCCGTATACCCGCTTTCCAGGCGAGCCCCTTCAACCACTCGGGCACCTCTCTGTTTGATCCCGAAATTACCGGGAGGGGTGCAAAAATACGGGTTCTGCTCCTATAAAGCGAATAATTTTTTAGCATTGGCAGTTGTGATGGCGGCAATGTCAGCCAATTCCATTTCTTTTATGGTTGCCAGTTTTTGAGCGACCTGCACCATATAGGCGGGCTCATTTCTTTTGCCCCTGTAAGGAACGGGTGCCAGATAAGGAGCATCAGTCTCTAAAATGATATTGTCTAAAGGTAATTCTTTTAAAACAGCGTCCAGACCGGATTTTTTAAAGGTCAGCACTCCGCCGATCCCCAGGTAAAATCCTGCTGCAATAATAGACCTTGCCTGCTCCAGTGTTCCGCCAAAACAATGGAAAACACCGCGCAGCCCTCTGGAAGTATAATTTTTAATAACTGCAATGCAATCATCTGTTGATTCCCTGCTATGAATTACGATAGGAATATTATAATCAATTGCCCATTGCGCCTGTTGTTCAAAAGCTTCCAGCTGCTGCTGTTTAAAGCTAAGATCCCAATAATAATCAAGACCAGTTTCACCAATAGCCACAAATGAACCCTGTTTTAAAAAGGCTGCTGCTATTTGAAGCTCCTCTCTGAAATCTTCCTTTACAGATACCGGATGCAGGCCCATCATAGCTAAACATTTACCCGGGTAAGCCGCCTGCAGCGCTAACAGCGAGTCATGTGTTTCTTTATCAATAGCAGGCATTAAGATCTGGTCTATGCCGGCAGCAAAAGCACGATCAAGCAGCTCCTTTCTGTCGCTATCAAATTCCCTGGAATAAATATGCGCATGTGTATCGATCAGCATTCCCTGTTTTTTAGCATGAAAACGGCAATATTAACATTTTTTTTTTTTGCCCATATGTACAAAACAGTATAACTTCACTACCAAGTTTTCATAGGGTACGGATTAAAAATCGGGCTTGGGTATTCACCCAGGCCCTTTGTTATCGGAGTGCTGAGTCAGTGATGGCTTCAAACGAAAAGCCGGATTGAGAAAAATGCTTCAAAACCCCGGGAAGCGCATACTGCATGTTTTTCAGGGCTTTTTGACTATCATGAAAAACAATAATCGAACCTTTGGTTGTTTTTTGCAAAATATGATCCAGGCACTTTTGGGGCGAAAGCTGCTGATCAAAATCGCCGCTTAATACATCCCACATAATGATGCGGAACCCGTTTACCCGGCGAAGTAAACGTCCCTGCTCCTTCCGGATGCGCCCGTACGGGGGGCGGAAAAGGCTGGAATGAATCAGTTGTGAGGCTTCCCTAATGTTATTGATATAGGTATCGGTTGCTGTTTTCCATCCATTCAGGTGGTTATGAGTATGATTACCAACACTATGGCCTTCGTCGAGGAGCTGCTGATAAATGCGCTGTTCTGCTGCCACATTTTTGCCGATACAAAAAAAAGTGGCTTTGGCATTATAGGTTTTCAGCTGTTCTAATACAAAAGGGGTCGCTACGGGGTGAGGTCCATCATCAAATGTTAAAAAGATCTTGTTTTCTGAAACAGGAATGTCCCAGTTGTATGCAGCATATACTCTTTTTAACCACCGGGGCGTTTTAATGAAATACATAGTAGTTGTAAAGATACTATTTGTAATGCAGACCCGTTTTGCACCTTCTGTAGTAAAAAACCAATTGAAGGAGCGGTAGGCTCATCATCAAAAAAAGTAGTGGTGTTGAAATGTTGTTAATATTTCGACCGGTTTACAGGATATTGGGCCCCGGATGAGCCGTGGAATATTATGGAATTTTAAAATTTTGTATCTAATTAGAAAAATTAATAAATTGCCGACCCTCACAAGAGATATGACGATAAAATCAAATGAAGATTATGAACGGCAGCGGAACAAACAGGTTGCCGGTATGCGGTCAATGCTGGATTATGCGATGGGAGTATTGATCATCTTTGTTGGAGTATTTCTGATAGTGCGCCATAAGTTTGATCTCGCTTTGAACAAACGGTTCCCGCCGGATATCATTGATCTGCTTCTGGGAATTCTTTTTGTAATTTACGGTGTGTGGCGGGTGTACAGGGGCTATAAAAAAAAATATTTTAAATAAAGACAGCATGCAGGTGTGGCGTTTGATGATACTGGGTTTTGTATTGACTGCTGGTTTGTTATCTTGCGGGCCTGGTAACGGAAAATCTGCATATACCGACACGCCGGTTAAGGGAACGATCACTATCAGTGCCGATGAGTCGTTCAAGCCTATTGTTGATGCGTTAATACAGGTATACGAGTCCAATAATGACAGTACAAAAATTAACGTACAGTACAAACCGGAATCCGAGTGTATCAAAGATCTTTGGAATGACAGCATCAGGATGATCATTTCAACCGTAAAGCTGACGGATGCGCAGGTGCAGTCAGTTGTTGATTCCATACATGTGGTTGTGAAACAGCTGCCTATTGCCAGAGATGCAGTAGCCGTTATTGCCAATCCTGCTTCAAAAGATACATTGCTCACTATGGCTGAAATACAGATGATCCTCAAAGGAACCTATAACCGGCCGTTGGTGCCGGTCCTGGACGGACTAAAATCAACGAGCACGATCCGGTTTCTGGTAGACAGCGTGTTGAAGGGCCAGAAATTAACAGATAACGCAAAAGGGGCTAATACCAGTGATTCTGTTATTAATTATGTAGCAAACATGCCCAACGCTATCGGGTTTATAGGAGTAAGCTGGATCGGCAACCAGGATGATGCCCGGCAATTGAGTTTTTTAAAAAAAGTTAAAATTGTACAGCTGGAAAGCAGCGATAAACCCGGAAAATATGTCTTACCTGTACAGGCGAATATTTATACGAAACGGTATCCGATGACAAGGGACCTGACCTATATATTAAAAGAGGGGCACAGAGGTTTAGGCACGGGGTTTGCAGATTTCATGAGCGGTGAAATAGGACAGCTGATCTTTAAAAAGGCCTACCTGATGCCCGGAAGAAGAAATTTCATTATCAGGCCGGCAGAAACAAAAGAATAGCTGAAAAACGATATATTTACAAAATCTATTATTTACTGGTAAAACTATAAAATTAGAAAAATGATCAACAAAGAAATCCGTCTCCTTGCATGGGCAATGATCCTGGGTGTAGCGGCAAATGCACAATCCGTGCAGGATGGTGTAAAGCAGCTGTACCAGGGCAAGGTACTGGGAGCTAAGGCAATTTTTGAAAAACAGGCAGATAAACCGGAAGCAACTTACTGGCTGGTGAACGCAGATTTAACAAACCAGGATACTGCAGGTGCTAAAGCAGCCTTGGATAAAGCGCTGGCAGCCAAGCCCAATGAGGCCTGGTTACTGGTAACAAAAGGAGAGTTGCAACTGGCTGATAAGAAGGCAGATGAGGCAAAGCAAAGCTTTGAGGCAGCGCTGACCGCCAGCAAAGGAAGAAAAGGAAATGATCCGGAAATCCTGAACGCGGTAGGTGCCGCTATTGCCCGGATCTATAATAATATAGATAAAGTAGGGGATATCAATTATGCCGTACAGAAGCTGGAAGAAGCAAAATCGCTGACGGAAAAAAGTAAAGATAACTGGCTGAAGGCGGACATTTTAACCAACCTGGGAGATGCTTACCGCAAGGCAAGCCCCGGCGATGGTACCAAAGCCTATAGCGCTTACAGTGATGCTACAACGGCTGATCCCAGCTTTGCAAAAGCATTCCTGAGAACAGCGCTGATTTTCAAATCTCAGAAAAACTACGACCTGTTCCAGCAGAATATTGATAAAGCAGTAGCTGCGAATCCTGCCTATGTTCCAGCCTATGACGCGTTGTACGAGTATAAGTTGGGAACATTTGATTTTAATGGAGCAAATCAGGTAGCTGACAAGATTATTGCCAACTCTGATCCCAGCCCTGCTAATGATTATTATAAAGCCTCCACTTTTTATCTGAATAAGCAATACGATCAGGCTATTACTTCAGCTAATGGTATTATGCAAAAAATGGGAGACCAGACTCCTCCCAAAGTGTATAAAGTTCTGGGTTATTCCTATATTGATAAAGGAGAAGCTGCCAAAGCATTACCCTTTGTAGAAAAATATTTTGCAAAAACGGATCCGGAAGAATTGAGCCCACAGGATTATAACCTGAAAGCAATGGCGTATGCAGCCACTCCGGGTAAGGAAAATGAAGTACTGCAAGCTTATATGGACGGATTGAAATCAGATACTTCTTCCGTGAACAAGGTGAAAATGCTGCAGGAAGGTGCCAAATTCTTTGGGGATAAAGGAAATCATGAGGTACAGGGAGATCTGCTGGCGGAAGTATTAAAAATAAAATCCGATCCGGGCATTCGCGACTATTTTGATGCAGGATACACTGGATACTACCAGGGAAAAAATTATGAAAAATCCTGGCAGGTATTTGATGCAATGCGCACAAAATTTCCTGACGTGAATTACGGGTACTTATGGACATTTAATAACAGTCGTATTTTTGATTCTAGCTATTCGAAGAATGTATTAATTCCAGATGCTGAAAAATTGGCGGCATTCTCTCAAAAAGATACCGCAAAAGACGCGAAAGCAAACTTATTTAGCGCATCAATTGCCTTATTCCCTTATTATATTAATGTAAAAAGTGATAAAGAAAATGGATTAAAATACCTGACATTAGCGCATGATAATGCACCCAATGATGAAACGAAGCAGCAAATTCAGGGCTTTATTGACCAGGTAAACAAAATGAACGGGAAACCTGCTGGCGGTGCTTCCGGTTCGGCGCCTAAAAAAGATTCTACAGGGACTGCACCCAAAGATTCTTCTGGCACGAAGCCCAGAGCATAGGAATCAGGTTATTTTAGATAATCTCTTAAAACAGCCCCGAAAAATTCCGGGGCTGTTTGCTTTTTGACACATTAAAAAAAGGTTTTGTTAACAGGTTACCTTATTTTTGCGTATTGCGTAATTGAGATGATTAATTTAGTTATACAAGCGGACTTGAATACCTCAAGCTCCTATTTACCAATTGGATTGCAAATTATTTTTGCGGTGGGTTTGATCGCCACGCTGATGGGAGTTACCCATTTACTGGGGCCCAAAAGAAAGACGGCGGACAAGCTGCAGAATTTTGCCAGCGGTATCGAATCACATGGAGAGGCACGTCAGCCGGTAGCCATCAAG
>DASVMC010000809.1:0-2694 GCA_036384555.1 Niabella sp.
AACAGCGGCCTCTCCGTTCTGGAAATTCATTATTATAGCGGGTACAGCAGGTATTATTGTGTTGCTGGGTTATACCATTTATTATCCGTTCAGTAAAAGAAGTAAACGTGCCAGTTCTTCTCCCGTTCACCCCGAACCCGCATTACTCGACCTTTCAGACAGGCTGCACTCCTATGACGTCATCGCTATTGCTGTAGACTTTGGCAAGAATGACAGCCGTTTAATAGCACAGGCGCTAAGGCAGGGCAGCACAGGAACAAAATTCGTATTGATACATATAGTGGAAAGCGTAGCCGCGCGGTTCAATAATAAGGAAATAAAGGACCAGGAGTCAAAAACCGACAAGATCTATCTTGATAACTATGCAAAACAAATAAAGCAACACGGCTTTAAGGTGGTTTGGGAACTGGGATATGGCAGTGCCTCCCGGGCAATACCGGGAATTGTAGACCGCCAGAACGCCAACCTGCTGGTAATGGGCGCTCACGGGCATAAAGCTGTCAAGGATTTTATTTACGGCAGCACTATTGACAATGTGCGGCACAATGTAAAGATCCCGATCCTGATCGTTAATAACGATACGCAACAGCTATCTGAACGGTAAGGCGCTCCAGATGGACCAACATTGAAAGATCCGGATTTTAATGCTTTATCTGCTGGATAAAGTTGTCAAACACATTGATCTGTCCCTTAAGCGTTACAAACACCACCACAAAGACGATCCCGAAAATCGCACCCCATAAATGGGCTCCATGATTAATGCGGCCGCCTCCCTGCCGGTCCAGGTAAGCAGAAATCAGCAGATAGATACCACCAAATACCCATCCGGGAATATCTACAGGAATAAAGAAGAACCGGATAGGCATGGTTGGGTACAGAACAATGCTGGCAAAAAGAACGGAGGATACAGCGCCGGAAGCACCCAGGCTGCGGAACTCGTAGTCATCTTTATGTTTAAAATAGTCTGGTATACTGGATATAAGCAATCCCCCGACATAAAGAACGATATAGTAAAAGGTACCATTACCGCCAAAAATAGCCGGATTGGAAAAAAAATATTCCAGCAGACGGCCAAACGAATAAAAAGCAAGCATATTAAATGCCAGGTGCATCAGGTCTGCATGGATCAGACCATGCGTCAGAAAACGATAGTATTGCCGCCTTTTTGAGATCGCAGGTCCGAAAAAGATCAGATCGTCAATAACTTTGGCATTACTGAATCCCCATAAAGAAACAGCTACAGTAATAATAGTAATAATGAGCGTAACGGTTATTTCCATTGGCTAAAAATAGCTACAATTCCTAAATATCTCATTCCCAATTTCTCATTTCTTATTTTTTCTTGCATCTTATTCATTTAAGGATGATGATATTTTTCATTTTTCAGGATCGTACAGGCCCGGTACACCTGTTCCGCAAGAATAAGCCGCACCAGTTGGTGTGGGAATACCAGCTGTGATAAGCTCCATATAGTATTGGCTCTTCTCTGCACAGATTCATCCAATCCGAAAGCGCCTCCAATTAAAAAAATGATCCTCTTGGTTCCTGCGTTTGCCCGGCTTTGTAAAAAAACAGCTAACCCTTCAGAAGATAGTTGCCGGCCCCGCTCATCCAGTGCCACCAGGTAATCTTCTTTTGCAATTTTAGAAAGGATCAGTTCTGCTTCCTTTTTTTTAAGCTCTTTGGGGACCAGATGTGCGGCCTCTTTAGGAACAGGAATCAGTTCCCAATCCAGTTTAAAATAATTCCCGATCCGGCCGGAGAACTCCTCCACCCCGTCTTTTACATATGCTTCGTGGTTTTTACCTACTGCCCAGAATGTGATCTTCATGCATGGTTTTTTTGTAAAACTATGGCTGCAAACCCATTGCAGAAAAAAGAATTGGCATTTTTTTACAGGTGTTTGGAAAAAAACCAAAAAAACACCTATCTTTGCCCCCCACAATTCGGCCCCGTAGCTCAATTGAATAGAGCATTTGACTACGGATCAAAAGGTTTCAGGTTTGAATCCTGACGGGGTCACCAAAGAATTTCAAACTCCTTGATAATCAAAAAGATTATGAGGAGTTTTTTCTTTCAGGCAGTACAACTGCTAAAAGACTGCTATTTAAATTTTTAAGCCTACTCATAAATGGCTTTTTTAAAAGCATCGTGCGCAAAGGTATTTTTATTAGCTGTTTGTTATTGCGTCTTTGCTCCCTCTTATTAAAGTCATAAAGACCTGGGTTTCATATTGCCCGTTATGCCTGAAATAATTATTAAACCGGCCATATTCAACAAAACCAATTTTCTTGTATAAATTTTGTGCCGCAATGTTTTTATTTGCAACCGACAAAATTATTTGTTCCAACTGCTGATTGGTAAAAGCATAATGTATTGTTTCTTTCATCAACCCATAACCAATCTTTTGCCCGCTTAATGCTGTCTTTACATACAGGGCGCTTATCTCCCCAATGTGTTTTGTCTTTTCTCTTTTTTCCTGAATAAATCCACAAATCCCTACAAGAGTTGTGTCCTTAAATGCCCCCATTAAAAAGTCTGTTGAATGATTTTCAGTTATAATTTTGTCAAACTTAAAATGTAAAGACTCTAATTCTTCCTCGTAAAGTGTTCCGAAGTTTTGAGGATGGTTCCTCAAACACTCAAGCCTGATCTTATGATATTGTTCCAGATCATTTTTTCCGAGTTTATTAT
>DASVMC010000810.1:0-3089 GCA_036384555.1 Niabella sp.
TGATGGTCAGGCGGGCCGGATATTGGGTTGTTACCGGGAACATCAGATGAGTAAGGACAATGCATTCCTGCAGCACAATTGGGAGCAGATAAAAAAAGCAGTGAAATTTTTACTTGCCCAGGATAAAAACGGCGATGGAATGACCGATACCCCGATGGAGAATACGCTGGATGCAATATGGGAAGGGGAGATTGCATGGATTGTTGGTCTGAGTATTGCCGCGATTAAGGCAGCACAGTATATGGCCGGGGAGATGAATGATCCCGATTTTGCGCAAACCTGCCGCCGGTATGTAGAAAAAGGGAACAGGAATATGGCTGACAAATTATTTAACGGCTCTTATTTTATTCACCGCCCCGATCCCTTGCAGGGTAGAAAAAAGCTGGGATCTTATAATACCTGTCATATAGACCAGGTATTTGGACAAAGCTGGGCATGGCAGGTGGGGCTTGGGCGGCTCTGGGATAAAGAAAAAACGTTATCGGCTTTGCAGTCGCTCTGGAAATATAATTTTGCCCCGGATGTAGGCCCTTACATTCAAACACATACCGGCGGGCGCCCTTATGCCCTTGAGGGGGAAGCAGGAATGATCCTGAATACAAACCCATCCAACGAAGCCCGGCCTTATGGCGACAATGTTACCTGGCAGTTGGGGTACTTTCATGAATGCATGAGTGGCTTTGAGCACCAGGTCAGCAGTCATATGATGGCCGAGGGGATGACGGATGAGGCGCTGGTATTAACAAGAGCTGTGCACGACAGGTATCATGCAGCAAAACGCAACCCTTTTAATGAAATAGAATGTAGCGATCATTATGCCAGGGCTATGGCCAGTTACGGCACGTTTATTACTGCCTGCGGCTTTGAGTATCATGGCCCCAAAGGATATATCTGCTTTTCACCAAAATGGAATAAAGATGCCTTTAAAGCGCCGTTCACTGTTGCGGAAGGGTGGGGCACCTATACCCAAAAAGTGGTTTCCGGGATACAGGAACACCAGCTGCATATTAAATACGGCACTTTAAAGCTGAAGCAGATAAAGCTGGAAAGAGTAGGGGCTGATAAAATAAGAGCTGTTACGGCCATTTACAAAGACACATCACTGGCGCTAAAGGTTACCTGTAAAAATGAAGCAATCATTATTGAGTGGGAAAAGCCGGTCATCCTGCAGCAGGACCAGCCGTTAAAAATCAGAATTACTTAATTTAGTTTGCTGTAAAGATCTTCAATGAAAGGGGACCTGAGAGCCGTAGCAAGCAGCACGATTTATTAGCGGCCATTGCTGTGATCATTTGGCTGCTGTGGTGTGTTTTTGGTTGACCCGCAGGTTTCCTGCTTGCTGCCAGCCATTGAGCCGGAATACTTTTCTGCCAGGTAGAAACGATCGGTGTATGACAACAATGCCGCCCTGGTATTGGATTTAGAGCAGTATCCGTGGCTGCAGATAGCGCGTTTATCAGGCTGTGCTTTACAAATAATAAAATTTGCCAAAGGAAAATTTAATATTTGCATAATATATGATTGCTTTTATACTATTTAATTTCATCAAATGGAAACGAAAAGGGTGTGTGCTTTAAGGAACGGAGATTACCAGGCTTTCAGCGAGGTCTTCGATTGTTTTTGGGATAAGGTCTATTCCTATCTGGCCCAGAAAACAAAAAATACGGAAGCGGCAAAAGACCTGACCCAGCTTGTTTTTATTAAATTATGGAAATACCGGCATACCCTTACGGAGGACGTTTCTCTGAATGAGCAAATATTCCGGAAAACAAAGCAGATATTTATTGACTGGTTGCGGCAGGAGCTTCGTAAAAGAAAGTACCTGGTTGAAAAAGAAAATTTAACGGAGCTTTACGTACCTGTTCAGGAGCACGAAAATATAGGACTCCGGAACGATGTCCTTAAGGCGTTAAGAACACTACCTCCCAAAAGAAAGGAAATCTTTGAACTCAGGCATATTTACGGATATTCATATAAAGAAATTGCCAAACTATTAGGGATCTCTGTTAAGACTGTTGATAATCAGTTGTTAAAAGCCAACCAACAACTCCGTAAAATGCTTCAGCTGTCTGTTTTTGCCGCCATCAGCAGCGATATTCTTATTCATCAGTTAAATTAATTTTTCAAAGCAATAGGGAGTTTTTCAAAACCGGGCGTACTTATAAATAGAGAATTGGCCGGTTTATGGAAAAAAAAGAATTGATTCAAAAGTTTCTTAACAATAAATGTTCAGGGGAAGAGGAAATGCTCGTTCAGCAGCTCCTGGAAACGGAACCGCATTTACTGGATGAGTTTTTGAACCAGACAGAATGGGAGGCTGCAGCAGATACCGAAATAAAACATGATTCCGGCTTAAAAACGGTTATATGGCAGCAGGTGCATGCAGCGCTGAGAGGACGCATCATTTCCGGGCGGTTTTTTAAATCAGTTGCCGTTGCTGCAAGTATCCTGTTACTGGCATTGTCCGGCTATTATTTTTTCAGCAACAGACAAGCCGGCCACTTAAGTCCGGGATCTCCGTCAGCACTTTCAGCTGCTGCACACACTCAGCTGAATCGTTCCGGTAAGATGGAACAGCTCCATCTGCCTGACGGCTCTGTGGTAACACTTTACCCCGGAGCAGCCATTCAATACAATGCAGACTTTACAAGGAACAGGATCCTAAAACTTACATCCGGAAAAGCGGCTTTTGAGGTTGCAAAGGACCCGGCACACCCTTTTACCGTTTTCTCCGGTAACATTATGACAACGGCGCTGGGGACCAAGTTTATCGTGGATCAATCCGGTGGAAAAGTCAATGTACGTCTGTATGAAGGCAAGGTAGTCGTAAAGCATATCAACCAAAACACAATGCTGCCGCCAACCTATCTTTTGGCCGGTGAGCAGTGCATTATCAATTCAGGGATGGATGGCGTTACGGTCACAACGCTCAATAATGAGCAGTTCGCAGATGTGATAAAGAGCCCTGTACCGGCGATTGTGAAAGAAGCACCAGGCGCCGCCGTGGGAAATCTTAAATTTTATAATGTTCCGCTTAACGAAGCCTTTGATGAGCTGGAAAAAATGTTCAACCGGTCAATCGTTTACAA
>DASVMC010000811.1:0-1992 GCA_036384555.1 Niabella sp.
ATCCGATAAACTTTTTAGTAGAAATAGCGACGGGGCTTGTGAAAACTGTAAAGGTATCGGTGTGGAAAAAATTGATTTGGCATTTATGGATGATATTGAGCACACCTGCGAAGTTTGCGGTGGCTCTGGTTTTAAGCCACAGGTCTTAAAATATCATTACAACAATAAAAATATTGTTGAAGTAATGGATATGACCATAGAAGAAGCCATTGATTTTTTTCCTGATAAATTATATCACAAATCCTTTGGTATGTTGTTCAAATTAGGTTTGGGTTACCTTACTTTGGGGCAAAGGTTAGACAGTTTTTCAGGCGGGGAAAGACAACGTCTGAAATTGACCAAAGAATTGAAGAATTCCAATAAGATAATTGTCCTCGATGAGCCAAGCACCGGCTTACATCCAAGCGATACTGAAAAGCTCTTAGGTTTTATGAATGATCTGGTTAGCAATAATAATACTTTAATTGTCATAGAGCATAATCTTGATGTTATTGCTCAAGCGGACTGGATTATAGATATTGGACCCGGAGCGGGTAAATATGGGGGAAATGTTTTGTTTACGGGTACAGTTTCTGATTTATTGAAAGATAACGTTTCAATAACGGCAGCATGTTTACGACAACATCTGGGTAAAAAAGAATAAAAATCAGAAGTAAGGTCGGTAAACGACACACCGGAATAACCGTATCTTGTAAATGCAAAATTCCGAAGATGTTTCAAAAGTCTTTTATACTTCCTGCGTGTTCCGATAACTCAAGGTCTGCTATTTGCTTTGTTCTCATAATCGGGCAGGAGCTCTTCGTAGAATTTGAAAGGTCGGTGTCCCACTTTCCATACCGGGAAAGGCATTTTTAAATTTTGCCCTGCTTACCACCCCCTCGTTATCCAGCTGGCCCTCTCTCGTATGGAATAACATATCCTGACCATCACCATCCTCATTCAGGTTTGCAGAAGACTGTATCCAGGCATCTATTAGGGACCAAAATTCACACAGAACAGTACCATGAAATCTGGTTAAAAAAGATAATACACCAAATCCGGCTATTTTTTCCTGAAAAACAGCCGCACAGAAACACCGGTGAAATTAAAATGTTTCCGCAGCTGATTTTCGAGATAGTTGCGATACGGTGTCTTAATATCATCAGGAAAATTACAGAAAAAAGCAAACGAAGGTACTGCCGTAGGTAATTGCGTAACGAACTTGATCTTTACGGCATGCCCTCTTACTACAGGGGCATGATGTGCTTCAACAGCCTTCAGCATTACATCATTGAGTTTACTGGTAGAAATCCTGCGCTGACGGTTATCATATACTTCCAGAGCGATTTCTATAGCTTTAAAGATCCTTGTTTTTTCAGTAGCAGATACAAAGAGTACGGGTACATCATTAAAAGGAGCCAGCCGCTTTTTCAAAGCATCTTCGTATTCTTTTGCGGTATTGGTTTGTTTGTCTTTAACCAGGTCCCATTTATTCACCAGCAGTACAATTCCTTTCCCTTTTTTTGCGGCCAGACTGAAAATATTCAGGTCCTGGGCCGTAATACCTTTTTCGGCATCCAGCAATAATATGCAAACATCTGCCTCATCCATCGCCTTAATAGCCCGGATCACGGAATAGAATTCAAGGTCTTCATGTACTTTGGCCTTCCGCCGGATACCAGCAGTGTCTATCAGCACAAATTCTTTCTGAAACAGGTTATAATGTGTATGGATTGTATCGCGTGTTGTACCGGCTATATTGCTTACAATACTACGCTCCTCTCCTATTAATGCATTCAGCAGGGAAGACTTGCCTACATTGGGTTGTCCGATAATGGCAAATTTAGGAAGCTGCGCCAGGCTCTCGTCCACCTGCGCATCATCCGTCATTAGTGCCGTAACCGCATCCAGTAACTCTCCCGTACCGCTTCCGCTGGCGGAGGCAATAAAAAATACATTGTCAAACCCCATGCTGTAGAATTCGGTAGCTTCCAGCATGCGTTCATTGTTATC
>DASVMC010000812.1:0-4412 GCA_036384555.1 Niabella sp.
AAAATTGCGAACAAGATCAAAATAATAATGTCCCCTTAATGCCTTTGCCTCTCCCGTAATTAAATTCTTTAAGGAATCGGACATTGTTGTATTTGTAGCCAGGTGATCCAGGATCGCATTTACCCTGTTGATCCCCGTGTAATTTGCCTGATAACGTACCAGCGTTACGCCGTTTGTTGCGTCATCCAGGAAAGTAGAAATATTTTCACGGGCGGCACTGCCACGGTCTTTTGCATAGTAATCGTAAGTAGCATTATCTGAACGCATTTCGTCCATCCAGAATGCATTATTAGCAATATCCCGTAACGGGGTATATGCACCCACAACTGCCTGTTGGAAATCTGCATCCGATTTATAAAAGATGCCTTCATTTAAATTGCCTTCGGGATAAAGCGTCAGGAAGTCTTTTTTGCAGGAAGCAAAAAGTACGGTAGCTGCCAGGCAAGCAACGTATATATATTTATGATTTTGCATGATCTTTTTATTAAAAGTTTTAGAAACTAAAATTGGCACCGATCATAAACGTACGGGGAATAGGGAAGGTGCTCAGGTCTTGACCGTAAATTCCGGTAATGTTATCCTTTGTAGAATTTGCTTCGGGATTCATTCCTGAATAATGGGTGAAAACAGCCACCTGTTGTACGCTTGCGTAGATCCTTGCAGACTTCACATATTTTAAGAGGTTCTGCCGGAAGGTATATCCCAGTGCAATATTTTTAATGGTGAAGAAATTACCATTCTCTACCCAGGTGGAATTGGCCAAACGGTATAGTTCAGTCGAATTGGAACGCGTGCCAGGCACCAGCCCGTTGCCCGGGTCTTCGGGAGATCTCCAGCGGTTCATCATGTCATTTGTTACATTCATTACCCCATCCAGGTTCGTCCAGTCGGCACGGTTCGCATTCAGGATCTGGTTTCCTCCCTGTCCGTATCCTACAATATTCAGATCAAAATTCCGGTACCGGAACGTATTGGTAATACCATAATTGTACTTTGGATTAGGATCCCCGATCAGGGTACGGTCATCAGCATTAATTACCCCATCTTCCTTAATATCTTTCATACGAACGGAGCCAAGTGCAGAAGTGGCAGACCTAGGGCCATTATCCAATTCTGCCTGGTTGGCATAAATACCATCAAAAACATACCCGTAAAACTGACCGATAGGTCCGCCAACAACCGTGCGGTTATATCCTGCATAGGTGGTATTATTACCAATGAAATCTGTGTTAGGCGGCAACGAAAGCAGCTTGTTCCGCATCAGCGAAACATTTAAATCGGTTGTCCACTCAAAATCACCTACCAGGTTCCGGGAACTGACGGTGAACTCATGCCCCCACATACGTAGTTTTGCTACGTTCAACTGCATATTGCTGAACCCCGATTCATAGGGCAGGCTCACCAGGTACAGCATTTGGGTGGTATTCTTGCTGTAGTAATCATAAGAAAAAATGATCCTGTTCTTTAGCAGGTTGATATCTGCTCCCACATCCGTCTGGGCCGATGCTTCCCAGGTAACATCCGGGTTACCCAGTGTCGGATTCAGTCCAAACCCTGGTGTCAGATTTCCTCCAAACACATAATTATACGCATTTACATTGGTAATCATATTATAATACCCGATGTTAAAATTCCCGGTTTTACCATAGCTGCCCCGGAGCTTCAGGAAGGAGATCACATCATTCTTCTTAAAAAAGCCTTCATCACTGATGATCCAGCCGGCAGATACGGAGGGGAAATTGGCGTATTTAACTGATGGCCCAAAGCGGGAGGAGCCGTCCCTGCGAAACGTAGCTGTTAACAGGTATTTGCCTTTGTAATCATAGTTCAAGCGACCGAAAGAAGAAGCCATTGACCAGGCTTCTTTATTGGTGGAGCCACTGGTAACCGCTGCTCCTGAGATCCAGTAAATTTCGTCATTGGCAAAATTGGATCCGCTGATATTACGTAATTCCCGGTTCCATTTCTGGGAGCTGTAGCCGGCCATTAAATCCAGGTGATGATCATTTAATTTCAGATCATAGTTCAGGGTGTTCTCGTTCAGCCAGGATACATAGTCATAAGAATTATGTGCGGCTGTTGAGTTGGAAGATGGCCGCGGCAGCGGGGTGGCACCCAGCCCGATCCCGAACATCGTACCTTGGTAATTATCCTGCTGAACGGAAGCAAGGTCTCCGTTGATCGTTGTCTTGAAATGCAGGTTTTTTAAAATAGCAATATCAGCATAAGCATTCCCCAGTAAGCGGAAGGTTTTATACCTTAAGTCCGCCAGCAGCATTTGCTGTACCGGGTTGTTCAGGTTCAGCATACCAAAGGAACTTACATTGCTGTTAAATGTTCCGTCTGCATTATAAATAGGCTTTAATGGTGACGCGGCCGTTGCATTGGCAATAATCTGGCGGTTCCCATCTGTATAGCCCCTTGTATTTTTTTCCATTTGATAGGTAGGCGCCAGGTTCAGCCCGATCTTAAACCGGTCACTGGGACGGTATTCATTATTGGATCTGAAAGAAAAGCGCTGCAGATTGGTATTCAGCAGCACGCCATCCTGGTTAAAATAGGAAAGAGTGGAAGAGGACAACAGCTTTTCGGTACCCGAAGAAAGATTCAGGGAATAATTCTGCATGGGAGCTGTCCGGAGCAGGGCGTCGTACCAATTGGTGCCTTCACCGTATTGATCCGGATCCGCATAATCGGCCGGTATGCCCTTGGTATATCCTTCATATTTTATTTTATCTTCATAATAGCCTTTCATGAAGGTGGCAAAATCATGCGCATTCATCATATCCGGTCTTCCTTTCTGCGGCACTTGCTGCCAGCCCCGGTAGGCATCAAAGGTAATATTGGTACGGCCGACCTTTGCCTGTTTGGTGGTAATGAGGATCACCCCGTTACCAGCTCTTGAACCATAGAGCGCAGCGGCAGCGGCATCTTTTAAAACGGTAAAAGTTTCAATATCATCCGGATTAATCAGGTTCATGTCCCCGCTTTTTGTATCTGAGCCGGATAAAACCTGTCCGTCTACAACAATCAGTGGCTGGTATCCGGCGCCTAAGGTAGCTGCGCCGCGGATACGCATGTCAATTCCCTGCCCCGGACGGCCATTGGCCATGTTGATCTGCACACCGGCAACCCGTCCCTGCAGTTTTTGTCCGAACTCTGCCGCCGGGATCTCTTTTGCCTGGGACGCATTAAAAGTAGATACAGCGCTGGTAATGTCTTTTGCCAGCCTGGTACCATAACTCACCACCACAACTTCGTTCATATTATTGTTTCCTTCTGTAAGCAGCGCTTTCACCGGCTCTGTATTGGTTACCCTCACTTCAAGGGTTCCATACCCCACCCGTGAAATGACCAGGGTAACAGGAAGGTCTGCAGGTAACGTAAATGCGCCCTCGCTATTGGTAACAGTGGCCGTTAATTTTCCCTTGACGTTTACAGAGGTACCGGCCAGTTCATCTGAAGACCGGCTCAGTGTGATGACGCCCTTAATAGTTTGCTGGTTATGCTGCGCAAATGAAAAAACAGAAAAGCACAGCAGCAACAGCAGCAGTAACTGTCGCGCCAGAGACGGGCTTTTAAGCATTTTGTTAGTAATCATGATATTGGCTGTTTTAATTTGTAATAAGGGAATAGATACATTTATATATTATTTACATTTTTTGATCATATTGAAAAAAGATAGAGTATGTGCCGATGTACGACACCGGTACTAAATACAACCTGGCATTGATCCTATTTTGTCCAAAATGGAGCTATTTCTACCGTAATCAATACATTGAAGTATTATAATCCTCTTTTAATGAATAGTATAAACAGATAATGGCACAATTGTTCTAATCAGGCATTCATTCCATACAATCATTTAGTGTTGTCAAATATACAGTACCCTTTAAAAAAAACATATATACATTCCGGTTTTTAATTTGCACTTTTTGATATTTTATGTACATTTAATTCTATGCAAAACTATCATAAGTACCTTGCCCGAACGATCATTGAGGATGAATGGGGGCTGTATGTAACCACCGTTGGCTACTCAAAAATAAGGGAACATCAACCCTACCCGGCAAGCAAGGGGCATCCATTAACCCATAGTTTTACCTGGAACAAAGGACGTATTTTAAATGATTACTATATTGTATTCATTTCAAAAGGCAGCGGTGTTTTTGAAACGGCCCAGCAGGAAGCATCCCCTGTTAATGAAGGCTGCTGTTTTTTGCTTTACCCTGAAATATGGCATCGCTATAAGCCCTTTACACAAACCGGGTGGGAGGAGTACTGGGTGGGCTTCAATGGTTATTATCCCCAACAATTAATGCAAACTGATTTCTTTAACAGCAAAAGCCCTATTGTACATATTGGTTTTAATGAGGAGCTGCTACACACCTTTCATACGCTTATTGACACTG
>DASVMC010000813.1:0-4413 GCA_036384555.1 Niabella sp.
GTGGTTACCGGTGCATTTAAAAGATCCCAATATATTTTTTTATTAGCTGCATAGGCTGGTGTGCCTTTGACGGGAAGATCGGGTATGAATCCGAACCAATCGAAAGTAGCCAGTATATCCTCTGCCCCCGAAGGCAGCGTCGGATTCTCATAAGTCACATATACATCATGTATGCCGGAACCGGGCTGTATTTCAGTCCATTCTTTCCGCCATCCTTCTTTGGGCTGTATCAATACCGTTGCCAGGAGGGGCCCATCCGGCGCGTCCATATGAAAACCAAGCCTGCCTCCTGGTTGCCTGGAATAGAAATTCCACATCACCTGCCGGGCATCATCCAGCTGTACCTTTTTCAAACGGACATAAGAATGATTCCGCATTCCTAATGCTACATTCTTATTAATAACAATGGCATTTTTAAGACTATCAGCAGTAGTTGCATATACCACGGGCTCCATTGTCTTAAGGAAACGGGCAAGTGCCTGTGCCTGATTCTCTGTTGCGTTACTACGGATCCAGCTGACCAGTTGTGTAAACTGCTGCTTCAGGGAATCGTTGTATTCCCTTATGAGCGGGTACTCCGCAGGAATATCATCGTCCATCGTATTATTAAAATAAGCCACGAACTGGTAATATTCCTCATGTCTGAACGGATCATAAGGATGACTATGACACTGCACACAGGAGAAAGTAGTACTTAGTAGCGATTCCCAGGTTGTGTTGACCCGATCCAATACCGCAGCGGTCCGGAACTCTTCATTATCAGTTCCGCCCTCATCATTGGTCATACTGTTGCGACTGAATGCTGTGGCAATATATTGTGCATCGGAAGGATCCGGCAACAGATCACCGGCGATCTGTTCCGTAATAAATACATTGTAGGGCTTATCTGCATTAAAGGCGTCAATCAGCCAGTCGCGATAACGCCAGATACTGCGCCCGCCATCCGACTCATACCCTTTGGTATCAGCGTAGCGGGAAAGATCCAGCCACATAGCGGCCCATTTTTCTCCAAAATGCCTGGAAGCCAGTAAGGAATCCACCAGCTGTTCATACCCTTTGTCGTCACCGGTTTTCAGGTATTGCTCTGCTATCGCATCCGATGGATACATACCAATCAGGTCCAGGCTCACTCTTCTTAGCAGGGTGTATTTATCTGCAGGTGAGGACGGTTTCAACCCCTGTGCATCCAGTTTTTCAAAAATGAACTGATCAATATTATTGCGGATCCAGGCATCCTGCTCATGCGGTATGGTTACCTGCTTTACCGGTAAGTACGCCCAGTGATCGCCCCATTTTGCACCCTGTTTAATCCACCGGCGGAGCAGGTCGATCTCATTATCACTCAGCGGTTCGTGTTTGTAAGGCATCCGCTCTTCGGGATCCTTTGCCGTCAGCCTGCGGATCATTTCACTATGGTCCGGATCTCCGGGAATAATGGCCGGTTCCCCGGATTCCGTTTTTGCAAGCGCCTCTTCCCTGAATAATAAACTAAAACCGCCCTTGGCTTTTACCCCGCCATGACAGGTAATACATTTTTTGTTAAGAATCGGCTTTACATCGGCACTAAAATCTACTTTTTTTGACCTGCTGGTCAAACAGGCTACGGCTCCCATCGCTACTAATGAAGCCAGCACTAAAAGCCGTTTCCTGTTATGAAAAATATGAAGCATCGTTTAAAAGCTTTTCCGGGCTGTACCGGGCGCAACAATCGAACAATCATTGGAGCAGAAAATACGAATCTTTCGATATCCGCTCTTTTCACTCAGAACAGCCTCCTGAGCATTGTTGTAAAAATACGCCATTACGCTGACAATCGGATTACAGACAGTATATCTCTATGTAATCTTCAGAAAAGCTGCCGAACGACCATTAGTCCTATCTTAAAGACCAGCAGAGAAGAACAGTTTATTGGATAGGCCCTTAGTTGATTCCCCGTTCAGCTACCCAGTAGTGGGTATTGGATGCATTTAAAATACAATTCAATTTTGTAGCGACATAATGAACAGACTCCTGTTCTGTAGCTTATTTTATTATTTAAAAAGTCATCTTAAATGGCCATTGATGATTTCCATAACCAACTTACCATGAGCCGCACCGAATCCTACCCGGGACTTATCCCATCCTCTTCAGAAATTAAAAAATTTGTTGAGGCATCGGACATCTTTACAATACTGCTTATTTCCGGTGAAGTCATCCATTTTAAACCGGAACAGGGAACAACTTTCAGAAACTGGCTGCTGCTACATAACATTGAAGAGATCCGGTTAAAAACTTAAACTAATTTTCAGGCACCCATTTCGTCCCATATTGTAAATACCCGTATATCCGTTGGGAGATTGTGCATAGTGTTCAAAATACTTCAACCGGTTTAAATTAGACTGATAGGCTTTATCAAACAGATTATTTACCTGCAATAATATCTGTATCACCCCGTTTCCCGAACATTTTACCACAGCTATAACGCCACATTGAAACAAGGCAAAAGAAGGAGTAGCTGTTTCCGCATTATCCAATCCAAGATAGCGATCCTGCGCTGCGGTAAGCTCCATTTCCAGTTTTGGCGTTACCGAAACAAGCCTTCCTGAAGTGAATTTTATCATTTGTGTGATGCTGCTCAACAATTTCAACGGAGGTATAAGCGGTAAATATGCTCCGTATATGCCTTTTCCTTTATAAACCGGCTCCCTGTTGAAGCCGTATACCATGGACAGACTATTATCGAACCGGAAACCGTTTAATTGTCCGGGATGCACTGTTAATCCCATTTCCGCACCGTATAGCTGAGCCCTGGCCTGCCGGTACTGATACGTTCTGTTCCCCTGTGCATCTACGACGGGGAGACCACCGGCATCTGTTACCAGGTTTAAATAGATATAATGCCGGATAGCGTTGTTAAACAGGCTTACCGTTGCCGAAAAATCCCTGAACCGGGCTTCGGCGCCTATATCTTCCTGTAAGGAAAACTCAGGGATGAAGTTCCGGTTGCCCAGGTAAATGATGTGCGCACCCGGATCGAGCCCGTTGCTGGCTATTTCAGTAATGTTCGGAGCCCTGTACCCTCTTCCAATATTTGCTTTAAGGCTGATCCGGTTTGTAATTTGCAGCGTCATCCCTAAACTTGCAGACAGGCCCACAAAAGTCTTTTGGTAGCCTGCAAACTGCAGAGCAGCACCGGCTGTATCCGGAGGCGTTACCCGCTGGTCAAAGCCCGTTGAAGCATCGGGTCGTACATAAAAGTCATTCCAATGCACCTGCCGGATATCATAGCGTATCCCACCGCTCACTGTCCACCGGCTATAGTTCCTTTTTGCATACAAATAAATACCCCCGTCTTTCAGGTCATAATCAGGTATGGGAAAATCTGTGGCGCTTACACTCTTATTACCCTGGAACATACCATTCAGCCCGATGGCCGCTTCAAAATTTGCAAACGCGGGTGTATTGTAGCGTATGCTGTAGTTCAGCGTATTCAGCCGTACATACATACCCGGTTGCCAGGGTGCCGTAGGATGATTGTATTCCCTGCGGTTGTTCTGCTGAATACCCAGCAAAAAGTCAACACGTCCGGCCCCCGCCCGCCATTGGCTGTTGAGGTATGCCCGGTAATGCTGTATGTGCTGGGAAAGCACCGGCATCTGATAGCTGTTCAATTCTTTATCTGAAACAACCGGACGAAGACGGATCGTATCCTGATCTCCTTCATAAACCTGGCGGGTAAATTTTCTTGTCACTGAATCGCGGCTGCCATCAGGAATGGCCTGCCGGTTGTCATACAGCGTAAAATTGAGCCGCACAAAACCTTTATCCGTTTTATAGCCCAGAAGCGCAAACAGGCTTTTTTCGCTAAAACGCGTGAGGTATACCCTGCCGTCCACCGGATTGCGATAATCTTTTGCCACCCGGTAAGCGCCTCCGGAAGCCATCAAAAAATGCCCGTTATTGTATCCCAGCCGCAGCCCGTTACCTATTAAATTATTATTTGTCTGATACTCGCTTGTTAATTTCACCTGCAGTTTTTTAGCAGCAACCACCGGAATAAAAGGGAAAAGGCTCACTACTCCTGCTACTGCATCTGATCCGTATTGCAGAGAAGCCGGACCTTTAATTACTTCAGCTTTGTCAATATTATAGGCATCTACCTCAATACCATGTTCATCACCCCATTGCTGCCCTTCCTGCCGGATTCCATCATACAGAGTAAGCACCCTGTTGTAGCCCAGACCCCGGATAAAAGGTTTTGAAATATTCGGACCTGTTTGCACAGCATTCAGGCCCGGAACATTTTTCACTAAGGCATCGATAATGTTGCCAGCTGCTGTCTGCTCTATCTGCCGGGATGAAACACTTACAATAGCAACCGGGTGCTCCCGGATACGGGTTTCCTTTGAAACACCTGTTATCACTACTTCTTCC
>DASVMC010000814.1:0-5354 GCA_036384555.1 Niabella sp.
ATCCTTCGCAAAACCCGGATGTGCAAAAAGATATTTTTGTTACGCAGCAATTTAATAAAGAGGTGGCTGATCAATTAAATGCAGGGGCAAAAGTGTTGCTTACCCTTAAAAAAGGCGCGGTTAAAAAAGATATGGGCGGGGATATTGCCGTAGGATTTTCCAGCATTTTCTGGAATACTGCGTGGACGCATAGTCAGCCTCCTCACACGTTGGGTATATTGTGTGATCCGAAAAATCCTGCATTCAACGATTTCCCGACAGATTATTACAGTAACTGGCAATGGTGGGATGCGATGAGCCACTCTAATGCCATCATTCTTGATTCTGTTGCCAAAAATTTAAAACCGATCGTAAGAGTGATCGACGACTGGGTTACGGCAAGACCTCTGGGATTATTGTTTGAGTGCAAAGTAGGTAAGGGAAAATTATTAGTTTCTTCAATCGATCTGCTGACTGATGCAGGTGACCGCCCGGAAGCAAAACAATTATTGTACAGTCTGCAGAAGTATATGAATTCAGACCGGTTCCTGCCATCCGTAAATGTGAATGCATCAAAGATTGGAGACCTGCTGAATGAATAAAACGAACAACTTTTCCCATTGCATCCTGGTTGGGTTAACAGTGCTCAACAGTTTGTTGTTGAAAGCACAAACCACTTATGACATTAATAGTAACATACCGGAACAAAAGATTTATTCCGGGCATTTAAAACTGGGCGGTATAAACCCAAAAGGAGAAAGCCTCTCAGTTAACAACTATTATATCTCTGTTGATAATAAACCGGTGATAACTTTTATAACGGGATCCCCTGGCAATTAGGGTTAAGGAAATTTATTTCATCTCCGGCCAAGCCCAAAGAAATGGTTTTCTACTTCCGTCCAATGGAAAAGAATGCCACTTATCTTTCCGATTTGCAGCCGTATCCTCAATATATTCCGGACTTTGGTAAATCAGATAGTTATCTGAAAGTAAACAATTTCTCATTCACTCCACAGTACAAAACCTTCCTTAAATTTTAAAGCCGGTTATAATTACACCGGTGATAGAAGCAGGTGATTTATACACCAAAGCGCGCTTTTAATAGTCTCTATGCTGAAAGTTTCTTTAAGCGGAACTGTTTGCAGCACAAAACAGCGCATACCCATTGTTTTTGAACGATGTGTATGCGCTGTAGCTGTCAGCTGTTCAGTCAGGGCTGAAAATTGGTATCAGAAAAATTTTGTCTTGCCGGGCATTGCAATTGCATAGGCACCGTCAGCATCAGGTAATACGGGCGGAGTGGCATTAAAACTGTATTCCTTCGGCATAATATCAATACCTGAATTTAATGCTTTATCCCATTCAATTACCTGGCCGCTATAAGTGGCCATACGACCGATGATGGCTGTTAAAGTGCTTTTGGCGCCGTATTCTGCATTGGCAAACTTATACTCGCCTTTGGCAATGGCTTCAAATAGTTCATCGTGCTCAGTCTGGTAAGGATTGCGTTCATTCTTTTTATCAAAGCGGTACAGTTCTTTGCCGGAGCGATCCCTGATGACCGCTTCATCACAAAAGATCGATCCCTTTGTTCCCACTAACAGTTCGTCTACTTTATACATAGTTCCTGGTATGTGACGGCATTGGCTGTTTAAAATGGTTCCATCTGCATAATGATATTCCACGTAGTGGTGATCATAAATTTCACCGTATTCCTTTCCCGTTCTTACCTGCCGGCCACCCATGCCCTGGGCTTTTACCGGGTACGCATCTTTGAACCAGTTCATAACATCTATATTATGAATATGCTGTTCATTAATATGATCGCCGCAAAGCCAGTTGAAATAATACCAGTTGCGCATCTGGTATTCCATTTCAGTCTGATTGGGTTCCCGTTTCTTTACCCAAACCCCGCCGCTGTTCCACCATACCTGTCCGGTAAGCATATCGCCGATCAGCTCTTTTCTTTTAAACAGCTCCCTGTAAGAGTCCTGGTAACGGCGTTGCAGCCCCACCACTACGTTCAATTTCTTTTGCTTGGCTATTTCAGCAGCGTCCAGTACTTTTTTTATACCCGCAGGGTCCGTTGCCAGCGGCTTTTCAGTAAAAATATGTTTGTTCTGTTTTACAGCCTCCTGAAAATGGATGGGCCGGAAACCGGGAGGTGTGGTCAGGATGACCACATCGGCCAGCGGGATCGCTTTTGTATACGCATCGAAGCCGGTAAATTTATTGGATTCGGGAACATCTATTTTGCTTTTCAGGTTTCCTTTGATACCATTATCCGACATATCATCAGCTGTAATGGTCTTGTAGCATCCGTCCAGCCGGTCCTTGAAGGCGTCTGCCATTGCTACCAGTTTTACGTTTTGTTTGGTGGAAAGGGCCTGAATGACAGCGCCGGTGCCTCTTCCGCCGCATCCGATCAGGGCAATTTTAATCTCGCCTTTTGCGCCGGAAAAAAAATTGATACCCCCCAAAGCGGGAGCTGCTAATAAACCACCGGCAATCAAAGAGCCGTTTTTTACGAAGTCTCTTCTTGTTGTTTTGTTATCCATTGTATCGTTTTTTTATTGCAGGAATTATAAAATATAGGTTGAGAAAAATTTTTCTGCTTCTTCCTGGGAGGGTTGCTGAACAGGACGCACCAGGCGGAATCCGATAAAAGGCGCATCGGCATTCCACCATTTGCTTTTAGGTATCTGAGGGTCACGGCGGTTCCAGATAGGATCGGATTCTGTGCGATTGGCGCTGCGCAGTTCTGTTGCCGGATCTTTGAAGCTGCCGCCCCGTACAATACGCGGGTTTCGCTTTTCCGGAAGGCGTACAGGGTTGGCTGCGTCTTTTCCTACTGTTTTATAGTAGTCTGGCTGGTATTGATCCAATACCCACTCTGCCACATTCCCGTAAATATCATACAGGCCCCACGGATTGGGTTTTTTCATTCCGGTTTTGTGGTATTTGTTGTCGCTGTTTTTAGCGTACCAGGCATAATCATCCAGCAGCTTTTCATCAGTTCCAAAAAAATAAGGGGTTGTACTACCGGCTCTTGCAGCATATTCCCATTCTGCCTCTGTTGGCAACCGGTAAAAGATGCCCGTTTTGGCATACAGCCACTTGCAATACATCACCGCAGCCCGCTGCTGCATACTGTTTGCAGGGAATCCGTCCTCCTTGCCCATGCCTAATGTCAGGTCTATATAAGGAGTGGTTGGCCTTGTAACAGCATCGGCATCTACGTTCTGCCCCAGGCTTTCGTCATTCTGATAAAGAGCGTACTCGTCAAAAGTTACTTCTTTTTCGCCCATATAAAAAGCAGCCAGTTGTACGGTAACCTGTGGTAGCTCGTCGGCATCGCTACCGGGATCACCGGCACCCCGGCCCATTGTAAATGTTCCCGCCGGAATAGGGACCATTGTAAATTTTACATTGGACCCGGGAATCGTCTGTTCATATTTTTTGAAATCTGTTTCTTTTTTCTCCTGAGCGTTTAAAGCAATTGTGCTTATACTCAAGAGTGCAGCAATCATCTGTTTCATTCCACCGAAGATAAATAAATTTTCATTTTGACAATTAATAGTGTCATAAAATATAACTTACTAAAAATAAATGCCAACTTCTTTTCAGAATTACTGAACTTTGTTATTTTAGTTTGAAATTATTTTGCCATTATGAACCGAAGAAATTTTGTAAAGAATCATGTTCTGGCTGCAGGGGCACTGGGTATAAGCCCCGGCTTATGGTCAGGAACCGAAAAATCAAACCTGGCCGGTAAAACTTTTAATCTGGATTATGCCCCGCATGATGGTATGTTTGCCAACAGTGCCGGTAAAGACTTTCTTGATCAGATAAAATTTATGTATGACCAGGGCTTCCGATCCATTGAGGATAATGGAATGGCTTCCAGAACACCCGAAATGCAATCTAAAATTGGAGCAGCACTGGCAAAGCTGGATATGCGTATGGGGGTATTTGTGGTGCCAAAGGGTGGAAACGGTGCTAATACGCTTGCTGCCAATAAAAAAGAATATATTGATATATTCCTTGAAGGCTGCCGCCAGTCTGTGGAAGTAGCAAAACGCTGTAACGCAAAATGGGCAACGGTTGTGCCCGGCGATTTTCAAAGAGATTTGCCAATAGGAATACAAACGGCTAATGTGGTGGAAGCGCTGAGAAGGGGTGCCGAAATTTTTGAACCGCATGGTCTTGTAATGGTACTGGAACCATTAAGCGATACCCCGGATCTGTTCTTAAGAACCTCTACCCAGACCTATGAGATATGCAAGGCGGTCAACAGTCCTTCCTGCAAAATCCTGTATGATATTTACCACATGCAGAAAAATGAAGGGAACCTGATCACTCATATGAACCTGACCTGGGATGAAATAGGGTATGTACAGATTGGCGATAATCCGGGCAGAAAGGAACCTACAACAGGCGAGATCAATTACAAGAATATATTTAAATGGCTTCATGAAAAAGGCTACAAAGGCGTTCTTGGAATGGAGCACGGTATTTCCCTTCCGGGTAAAGCGGGCGAAGAAAGAGTGATCGCTGCTTACAGGGAAAGTGATGCATTTATGTAGAAGATCAGCAATAAGAAGCCAACCGGGAACTGCATCAGAAAATAATGCTGCAATTAAGAATGCCCCGATAAAATGAGCATGCCGGGTAGCTGGAACAGATTACTTTACCGGTTCCCTCAGAATCGTTTTTAATTTTTCCGGGTCCGTCCTGTTAAAGTCAGATAAATAGATCTCATGATGCACTCCGTTCCGGGTAAGTTTTCGTTCATTCATAAATACAGTGATCTTTTCCAGTGATTCCGGCTCCCTGTCAAAAGGCCCCAGATGCAGCAGCTGTACACAAAGCCCTTCTTCCATTTCAAACAGGCTGAGGTACTGGGCACCGATGATCTGCTTTTTTACCAGAACGATTTCCTGGGCCTCCTGTACTTCCTTTTTTGTTACAAAACCGGGCAGCCGTATCAGCAGGCAGTATTCCCATTCGTTCCGGGGAACTTTCAGCGACGCTTCAGAAGCGGAATGCACGCTGAACCGGTTTTCGTCGAACCACCAGAGTCCCTCCAGCTTTGATACTACAAAATCCCTGTTGCTGGCCTTAGCGGTAAATTTAAGGGTATAGGCAGTGGCATATAATGCTTCGATGTGCTTTTTGAATGCTGCACCGGAAGGATCTCCTTTACCGGTAACAGATAGAAACTGTGCCGCTTCAATATGAACGAGCTCCGGCTGCGTACCGGCAGTAAAATAAGACCTGAATTGCCTGGTGAGATTTAATTTTTCCATATTGCTGATTAATTGGTTACAGAAATGCGTATTTATAGATACAAAGAAATTACCGGGAACTGACAG
>DASVMC010000815.1:0-2268 GCA_036384555.1 Niabella sp.
GCTGAGGTATTGATAATAGTGCAATTAGGTTCTTAAAAGGACAAACTGTTTATTAACGTCATCCCGAGTGAAGCACAGCGAAACCGGGCTCCCCTTATTTTGTAGAGATTCATCCGTTGCGCTCCATTCGGTTGGAATGGCGTTCCTTATATAGCTAAACTCCAACAGCTTATACCATTGGTCATTAACAAACAGGGAAGGCTCCTTGCTAATCAAATAGCGCTAAGGCATTCCTGGCAAGACGTAGCTATTTTAGCGCATAGGCGCTGAAGAATAGGGCGTAGCGGATAATGGATATTGGATTTCCGATACTTTAATACCGGATCGGATATCGGATAGGAATACCGTAAAAAACCCGTTGAATATCAATTTCTTATCTCATAACAAAATATCACCCTTTAAATACAGCACAGATCGCTTCCGCAACGCGTTCCCCATCCATTGCGGCACTTACAATGCCCCCCGCATAACCAGCCCCTTCTCCACACGGGTAGAGATTTTTTATTTGCGGATGTTGTAAGCTGATACCATCCCTGGGAATGCGAACCGGCGATGAAGTGCGCGACTCTGTTGCAACAATTACTGCATCATTGGAATAGTATCCCTTTATTTTTTTCCCAAAAAGCGGGAATGCGCCCTGTAATGCTTTTGTTACAAAAGGGGGCAGTATTTCCCGTAAGGGAGCAGCCTGTATACCCGGCAGGTAGGAGCAGGCTGGCAGTGTTTGAGAGGTCTTGCCGTTGCAAAAATCAACCATACGTTGTGCCGGGGCCACCAGCTTTCCACCCCCGCCTGCAAAAGCAGCTTGTTCCACCCATTGCTGAAAATACAGCATGAATAAAGGGCTGTTCATTTTATTACCGTAAATTTTTTGTAATGCCGGTATTGCCTGCACGTCTTTTTCATGTACCTGCACCACAATACCGGAGTTGGCATGTGGGTTGTTGCGCTTGGAGGGCGACCACCCGTTGACCACTATTTCGTTTTCATCAGTGGCGGCGGGTGCAATAATACCTCCGGGGCACATACAAAAGGAAAAAACGCCATGGTCATTTACCTGTTGTACAAGGCTATAGGAAGCCGGAGGCAGCCATTCTCCCCGTGCAGAACATTTGTATTGCGACTGATCGATCAATGTCTGCTGGTGCTCTGCACGAACACCTAACGCAAAGGGTTTTGCTTCAATCAGTATTTTTTTATCATGCAGTAAATGGAAAACAGCACGTGCGGAGTGGCCCGTGGCAAGCAATACCGCCTCAGCGCTGAACAGATCGCCATCCGCTGTTTTTATGGCTTTTATACGGTCTTTTTCAAGGACAAAGTCGGTAACTTTTTTATTAAAATGGATTTCACCGCCACTTGCTTCAATCTGCTCCCGCATAGCAGTAATAATCTGGGGCAGTTTATTGGTGCCGATGTGCGGGTGTGCCTGGTACAGGATCTTTTCATCTGCACCGAAGCGTACAAAGGTATTCAGGATTTTGTTAATGTCGCCTCTCTTATTGCTCCGGGTATATAACTTACCGTCGCTATAGGTTCCCGCTCCCCCTTCTCCAAAACAATAATTGCTCTCAGGGTTCATAATGCCCTGCTTGTTAATGGCTGCCAGATCGCGCCTGCGCTCACGAACTGCTTTTCCCTGTTCCAGGATGACCGGTTTTATCCCCTGCTGTAATAACTGCAGGGCGGCAAAAAGTCCTGCAGGTCCGGCCCCTATAATAAGTACTTTCTGCCCGGCATCACGGACCTCTCTGTAAACGGTTTCAGGGATGGCTCTTTTTTGCGGAGGTTCATTAATATAAGCCAGCAGGGTTAACTGGATCAGGGGCCTTTTCCCCCGGGCATCAATAGAACTTTTCAGCACAGTATAACCCTTTACCGCTTCCAATGCTATATTTGCTGTACGGGAAATGCATTGATGAATGATGGAAGCGTTCTCTGCCTCCTCCGGCTGAATGCGAAGTGTAAGGGTCTGTTGCATATGTCCGATTTTTATCCGGAAAATTTTATACAAAGAAAATGATTTTTGCAGCAGTGCCCTAACTTTATTGATCATTCAGGATACTGTTTTTGCGAAACCGGCAAAACAAATAGACCATAATGAAAAAGGAAATAACGGTTACATTAAAGACCCGTCTGCAGAAATTTGATAATCATGGGGAAAAGTCGGGGTGGACTTATATTGAAATTCCGGAGGACCTGGCACAAAAGCTGCTGCCCGGCAACAAGAAAATGTTTCAGGTAAAAGGAACTATTGACACACATCCC
>DASVMC010000816.1:0-2467 GCA_036384555.1 Niabella sp.
GTACCGGTAGAGTTTGACCTGACGGATTATGGCCTGAAACAAAAGCTGGAAAAGGACTGGGGAGAATCGAAGTAATGAAAACAGCACCCCGATATTATATTATAGCCGGCGAGGCCTCCGGCGATCTGCACGGAGGGAACCTGGTAGCTGCTTTAAAAGTAATACAGCCCGGCTGCGAAATACGTGGCTGGGGAGGCGATAAAATGGCTGCTGCAGGAATGGAAGTCGTAAAACATTATAAAGACCTGGCATTTATGGGGTTTTTAGAAGTGATGATGAACTTAAAAACCATCCTGCGCAATCTCCGTTCCTGCAAGGAGGATATCCTTGCTTTTCGTCCGGATGTATTGATATTGATTGATTATCCCGGTTTTAATTTGCGTATCGCCAAATGGGCCCGGCAACAAAACATTAAAATAGCTTTTTATATTTCTCCCCAGGTGTGGGCCTGGAAGGAAGGCCGGGTCAAAATGATGAAACGCTGTATTGATAAAATGCTGGTGATCCTTCCTTTTGAGCAGGAATATTATAAAAACAAATGGGACTGGGAGGTGGATTACGTAGGCCATCCGCTGATTGAAGAAATCGACCGGAAAAAGAAAGCAGGAACTGATCTTATCATCAGAGATGCAGCCGGCCGGCCGGTTAGCAAGCCGGTTATAGCATTATTACCCGGCAGCCGGAAACAGGAAATTGAAAAAAAACTGCCGGTGATGCTGGCGGTAAGCAAAAATTTTCCGGATTACCAGTTTGTAGTAGCACAGGCACCGGCTGTAGAGGATGCTTTTTATAAGCAATTTACAAACCCCTACCCTAACATCAGTATTGTTCAAAACCGCACATATGATGTACTGCTGCAGGCAACAGCAGCATTGGTCACCTCGGGTACGGCAACCCTGGAAACAGCATTATTCGGCGTTCCGGAAGTGGTTTGTTACAAAGGCTCTGAAATCAGCTACCAGATCGCAAAACGCGTTATCAGCATTCAATACATTTCGCTGGTCAACCTCATTATGAACAGAGAAATCGTAAAAGAACTGATCCAGGGTGAGATGAACGAAAAAAATATTACTGCAGAGCTGAAAGCCTTATTGTTTAATGAGCCGCGGAAACAGCAGCTGAAAGATGATTATGAACAACTATACCAGGTTTTAGCGGCAAAAGGAGATGCCTCCCGCAGCGCAGCAACCATTATTACCCATTTAGCGATGGAACAGTAACTTGATAATAATAATGATAAGGGCAACCAGAAACAGTAAAATGCTCAGACGGTTAATTCCATGCATATAACCCACCCATTTGCTCTTTGGGGTGTCAGGGTCTTTTTTCTTTAAAAATAAATACTGTGCTATTTGGTTCCACACTCCCATCTTTACTTTTGTTACTGCTGACAAAGGTACGCTATTTCCGGGTTACCGGCAGCGGCAGGTAGCAGCAGCTACCACGGGCACTTCAATTTTCCAATCGGGTCTGTCCACCCTTATTTTATGCACTCGCCCCTCAGCGTACAGCTTTTCCGGGAATACTTCCTGGCTTCAAAACGGCTTCATTCACTAAAAGACAGGCCAACTCTTTATATAGCAATCCACTAACTCTGTAGCACAGGGGTGGTAGCCAATCAAATGCTACTATTTGCAGATTCTTTGTACCTTCGATTTATGGCTATTTTAAAATTCAGGGTCTATTTTGAAGAAGATGATAGTGTTTACCGGGATATCGTGGTGAAGCATACCCAAACTTTTTTACTTTTACACGAAACGATTCTTAAAGCATTTGAGTTTGACAATAAACATCAGGCAACCTTTTTCAGGAGCAATGATCACTGGCAAAAGGGCCGGGAAATTTCTTTGGAAGCCTATACTGACCGCAGCTACAGGGTAGCTCCCTTATTGATGCGGGAGACGACCATCGGATCTGAGATAAAAAATACCAATCAGCGTTTTACGTATACTTATGATTTTCAGAAACACTGGGATTTTCTGATAGAGCTGATCAATGTTTCCAAAGATGCGGATGCTGTTGCCGAATATCCAAAAATAACAAGAGTAGAGGGCATCAGTCCCAAACAATACGGAACAAAAGGACTGTTAGGTGAAAAATTTGCCGATATAGAAGAAAAATATGATCTCTCAAAAAGTGCAGAAGGTTTTGCTGAAAAGGGTGCCGATGGCGAAGACGTAGGGTATGAAGAAGACGGCAATGAATACTCTGATGAACTGGATGCGTAATGACCGTTCCGCCCATTCCTGATAAAAATCCCCGGTTAATTGTCATCGCCGGACCTACCGCTGTAGGTAAGACCGCTGTTGCTATTGAGGTTGCAAAACACTACAATACCGTAATTCTTTCAGCCGACAGCCGGCAGTGCTTTCAGGAGCTGAATATTGGCGTAGCGCGTCCTTCAGCAGCTGAATTGAACACCGTTCCGCATTACTTTATTGCCTCCCACAGCCTGCATGATGAAATG
>DASVMC010000817.1:0-4425 GCA_036384555.1 Niabella sp.
GATCCGGGAGCCATAGGGATCGAATACAGCCTGGTCCTTATAACTGGTCTGTGTAAATTTCGGCCAGCGATGAAACCAGGTACTGTCTGGCTGATCTCTGAACAGGACATGTTCCAGCCCGGTATGATTATAAACCGCATCCTGGATCATCTTTATCCCTTTTGTATGTGCAGCGTCTATCAGGTCTTTATACGCGGCGGCTCCTCCTATACGCGGATCAATTTTATAATGATCTGTAAAAGCATAGCCATGTTCTGTCCGGTCTGGCATATCATTTTCAATAACCGGGTTCAGCCAAATGGCCGTAACACCCAGGTCCTTTAAGTAATCAAGGTGGTTCTGTACCCCTTTTAGATCGCCACCATGCCGTTCAAACACAGAGTCCCGGTTCAGGGATTGATCGCGCATTCCGGCAATCCGGTCATTAGTGGGATCACCGTTGCTAAAACGATCCGGCATGATCAGGTACATTAAATCTGCCGCAGTAGCGCCATTTGCATAAGCGGTCCCATTGCCCTGCCTGCGCGCCTTCAATTCAAATTGAAAGGACCGCTGCTCACTGGGAACAATACCTCCAAAACTGATCGTTGCTACCTGGGGTTTTGCGTTGGATGCAATTTCAATGTCAAAAAGCAGGTAGCGCTTATTCTTCACTTTATGGATATCCTTTATTTTTATATCCGGCGAAGAAGAGCGTACGGTCAGTTTTTCCACCGCCAGTATATAACCCGGATCCGTTTCATGAACCAGCAATTGCACCTTATTCCATTTCATGTGTACCCACCAGTGGGTGGGGTATACATCAATATGTTGCGCATTGCCCATAATCACTGTCAACAGAAAAAACCAATTAAAAACAATTCGCTTCATGATTAAAATTTTACGGGACTATAGCCGGAGAAAAACACCAGCCATCCTGTTATCAATAAAAAACTGAACCTTATGTTGAAAGCGCGCTTAGCCGGCACTGCGTTCAACTTTTTTTTCCTTTACAAATATCCAGCATACAATTGCGGCAAGGATCATCAGACAGCCCCCTAACTGAACGGCCAGTAGACGGTCGTTATGCAGCACGTTCCGCATCAGCCAGCCAAATCCAAGAGAAGCAATGATCTCCGGCAGCACAATAAAAAAATTGAAAATGCCCATATAAATACCCACTTTATCTTTTGGCAATACACCACTCAGCATGGCATAGGGCATGCTTAGAATGCTTGCCCATGCAATTCCAACGCCGGTCATGCACATATACAACAGGTGCTTATCTTTTACCCAGGCTACACTTATTAAACCCAGCGCTCCTGCCAGCAAACAAAGCCCATGTGTTGTTTTTCGCCCCAGTTTATCGGCTATAGCTGGAAGCACCAGGGCAAACAAAAATGTGACCACGCTGTAGTAGGAAAGCGTAAGACTTCCAAAATCCGCACCGGCTGCATATACCGGATCGCTGGCATCTTTTCCGCCAAAAACATTTACTGCTACAGCTGTTGTATAGTAGAACCACATCAAAAATAAACCCGGCCATGTAAAGAACTGTACCAGGGAGATCACCTTCATTTTGGGAGGCATATTTGTTAAGGCATGCATAATTTCTTTAAACCCTCCGCCAAAACCTTTATGGGACTCTTTTACTTTATCCCTGTAACCCAGGTCCGCCGGCGGGTATTCTTTGGAAGTAAGGACCGTATACAATACGGAGCTCAGGAAAAAGAAAGCGCCAATGTAAAAGGACCATCTTACATTCTCCGGTATCGCGCCCTGTGCAGCTGTATTTTCAATATGAAACACGTTGTTCATCAACCAGGGTAGGGCTGATGCAATACTACCTCCCAACCCGATCATCAGGCTTTGCATAATAAAGCCGCGGTTCACCTGACTGTCCGGCAGTTTATCCGTTACAAATGCCCGGAACGGTTCCATAGATACATTACCAAAAACATCCAGCACCCACAGCAAGCCTGCTGCCATCCACAAGGCACTGCTATGAGGCATTACGATCAACGCAATGGAACTGATCAGAGCACCCAGCATAAAATAAGGCCGGCGCCGGCCCCAGCGCGGATGCCAGGTCTTATCGCTTAAATAACCGATTACCGGTTGTACCAGTAATCCCGTCAGTGGTGCAGCAAGAAACAGCAGGGGAACCTGATCCGGGTTGGCGCCGAGGTTTTCATAAATACGCCCCATATTGGCACGCTGCAGATCCCAGCCAAACTGGATCCCAAAGAACCCGACACTCATATTAATGATTTCTGAAAGCGTTAATTTTGGCTTTGAATCGTTTGCGATCGCTGACATATCCGGCAAGTTTAAGAAGCAAATTTAATATGTATTAGATACACATTGAAAATTATTTTGAAAAAAACTGGTCGCAGGACCAGTTTCCTATTCTGACGTTGCTGTGTTATACGACGTATCCGCTGGGAATAACAGCTCCCTTCTTTACCACGATAATCCCCTCTTTTATCGTATATAGTTCATGATCAGCATTTTCCAGGTGGTTTCCTCCGTTTAGCCGCACATCATCCCCTATCCGGCAGTTTTTATCAATGATACAATTGCGCAGATAACAGCGTTTTCCGATTCCTATGGGTGGCACGCCTTTATTCTGATCGCGGTTGAGGTCTTCAATGGTCTCATAATAATCACTTCCCATTATATAACAGCTTACAACGGTGGAGCCATAGCCGATACGGGAGCGAATGCCAATCACACTGTGCTCAATCCGGGATGCATTAATAATACATCCGTCTGCGATCACTGTTTTTTCAAGGGTCGTTCCACTGATCTTTGCAGGCGGCAGCATACGGGGCCGGGTATAAACCGATTTGGTATTGTCAAACAGGTTGAATTCGGGAATATCCGAAGTCAGCTCCAGGTTTGCTTCAAAGAAGGAATAGATATTCCCGATATCGGTCCAGTACCCTTCGTACTGGAAACTGGCTACCTTATGGTTGCTGATGGAAGCAGGAATGATCTCCTTTCCGAAATCGGTAGCATCCGGAAAGGTTTCCAGCAATTGCTTTTTTAACAGTTCCCGGTTAAAAATATAAATACCCATCGATGCCAGGTAATTACGGTTCTTTTGCTGCATAGCAGGTCCTGTATCACTCACCCAATCACCCAGTATATCCTTAGAAGGCTTTTCAATGAACGAGGTGATCATGTTATTCTCATCGGTTTTCAGGATCCCGAACTCCGGTGCTTCCCGGTCACCAACCGGAATGGTTGCAATAGAAATTTCCGCACCCGATTCCTTATGATTCAACAGCATTTGATTAAAGTCCATCTGATAAAGCTGATCCCCGGATAAGATGAGCACATACTCGCTGGGAAAGGCTGAAAGATGGCGCAGGCTTTGACGAACTGCATCTGCAGTACCCTGAAACCAGGTAGGATTATCCGGGGTCTGCTCTGCGGCAAGGATATCAACAAATGCATTACTGAAAATGCTGAAATTATAGGTATTTTTTATGTGCCGGTTCAGAGAAGCCGAATTGAACTGAGTAAGCACAAACATGCGATGGATGTCCGAATTAATGCAGTTGGAGATCGGAATATCCACCAAACGATATTTTCCGGCTATAGGCACCGCGGGTTTGGACCGGTTGCTTGTAAGCGGCGCTAGCCTTGTTCCGGCGCCTCCGCCCAGGATCATTGCAACAATTTCATTAGAGAAAGACATAAATGCTAGTTTAATTAATTATGCTGATGTTTAAAGTCGAGAGAGAAAATCACCGTCCTTTTCAGGGAGCAGGAGCAAGCGATTCATATAGCTGAATATATTGTTTTGCAGACATATCCCAGCCATGATCAATCGTCATCATTTTCCCGCGCATGCTGTTATACAGGTCATGCTTATTCTGATAAAGATCTATTGCCCGTCCCACAGAATAAGTAATGTCACCTATGCTGGATTGCTCCATTTTTATACCGAAACCACCCTTATCACCATAGTCCACCACTGTATCTTTCAAACCGCCGATGTTCCGTACCATAGGTACGGTTCCATACCGCAGGGCATACAGCTGGTTCAGGCCGCAGGGCTCCACCCTGCTTGGCATTAACAAAAAGTCGGAGCCGGCATACATCAGGTGACTCAGTCCTTCATTATAGCCGATATAGCTGTTGAAATAGCCTTTAAAACGATGGTTCATCTGGTCCAGCTGCTCCTCAATCCAGGGCTCTCCCGACCCCAGTATTAAAAAGTTGGCCTTACCCTGGTGCTGGTAAATGGATTGGCTGATGGCATCGGGTAACAGGTCGGCCGCTTTTTCCCCTACCAGTCTGCCAATAAATGTGATCAGCGGCTTATCCGGATCTAATCCGAATTGCCCGGCAAGCTCCCGTTTGTTCTTGTCCTTTCCTTTTTCTACCAGCTCATCAGTATAATTCTTTGCAATAAAAGAATCTGTTGCCGGGTTC
>DASVMC010000818.1:0-1880 GCA_036384555.1 Niabella sp.
GCTGGGTAAAACAATATCCCATCGTAAGTATCGAAGACGGTATGGCCGAAGACGACTGGAAAGGATGGGCGGCGCTGACCCAAGCGGTAGGCGATAAATGCCAGCTGGTAGGCGACGACCTGTTTGTGACCAACGTAACCCGCTTACAGCAGGGTATCGACAAAAGCATCGCTAATGCGTTGCTGGTAAAAGTAAACCAGATCGGTACCATTACTGAAACCATTAACGCGGTAACGCTGGCACAGCACAACGGATACAATACCATCATGAGCCACAGAAGCGGTGAAACAGAAGATACGACCATTGCAGACCTGGCGGTAGCTTTGAACTGCGGACAAATTAAAACCGGTTCTGCAAGCCGCACCGACCGGATTGCCAAATACAACCAGCTGATCCGCATCGAAGAACAATTAGGTGAAAGCGCGGTTTATCCGAAAGGAAGGATTAAATTTGGTAAAAAATAATTATCAGGTCATCGTTAGTACTGCTATCAGCTTCGTTGTGTCACTCCCTTGTACGCTGGTACAGACATCGGCAAAAGCTACAATAGTACACTAACACATCAGTTATCAGCATGGAAGAATTTGTTGACTTTGTCTCCGAAAAAGAACCCCTGCAGGAAGCTGCCCTTCCTAAAAGGCCGCGGAGAGCATTAAGTAAAATCTCACGTTTTTTGACCAATAAGTTCTTTTTGGCAACCGTAGGCTTCTTAATGATCATGCTGTTCCTGGATAAGAATGACCTGTTTACCATTATGGAACGTAACAGAGAGTTGAATGACCTGGAGGTAAGCAGGGATCATTACAACAAAGAGCTGATGGGTTTGCACAAAATCAAAAGCGACCTGGAAACAGATCCGGCTACGATAGAAAAGCTGGCCCGGGAAAAGTATTTGATGAAACGCGATAACGAAGACATCTTCCTCACAGAAGACAATAATACCAAGGTAAAACAAGCCGAATAACCATTCAGGCTTTTATAAAAACACCCGGATCATCTCCGGGTGTTTTTTTATGGAGTTCCCTTAGAGAAACCCGGGTAAACACCCGATCCACAAAACTCCGGGCAGGCTCTTTTCCATGCGGCATCATTTGGGGCAGTAGCGTCGGAATCTGGAAATCCACCCATGCAGAAAAATATACCACAAAGACCTGGAAAGTGAACGGCTGGCAAAAGCCCGGCAGTCTGTAGATTTTGATCTGGCGGCAGCATTAAGACCCTCAGTTTGATTAAGCGCCGGTTAGAAGTATAACAATCGGAAAATGATAATTGCGTATCTTAAAAAGTTTATCAGGAAATCAGCTATCGCCATACAATCTCAAAACCGGTATGCTTTTTTACCCGGTTGTTTTTAAACACAGACCGGGTTACAAAATAACCAAGAGCAGCTCCAATCCATACATCGCTGCTCCAGTGCCGGTTATGATATACACGGCTCAGCCCTGTTAGTCCGGCAATACTATAGGCGGCCCAGGGTACCCAGGGATGATCTTTACCAAAAGCTTCAGATACGGCAGTGGCAAGCGTGGTAACGGTTAATGTATGCCCCGAAGGAAATGAAGTGTGTTTGGGATCGCTGGAAAAAGGGGCTTTGAAATCAAAATTATTATCCGTATAGGCCGGACGGTTACGCCGGATCATTGATTTTGATAATAAATAAAGTGACGTGGAGATTGCATAGGATTTAAAAGTCAGTAATGCTGCATTCTTGAGTTCCCGGTCTTGAATAGCAGCTCCCACTACAAACATACCAGCCATAATATAGGGAGAATAGCGGTTACCGAAAGGCTCCACAATAGTGGCTACTTTGCCTGGAAAGCGATGCTGGTTGTGCTGAAATATATCTTTTATTTCTTTATCAGCAAGCAGTAATACACCCG
>DASVMC010000819.1:0-3881 GCA_036384555.1 Niabella sp.
GGAATAAAAAGAGAAGGAAAAGACACCACTATTTTGTTTCCTTCCGGTTTTCTGAGCCAGTTAACGAAAACCCAGTCGATGCAATTAATCGGTGCGCGGTATCCTACAATTATTGATGACGATAAGGGCGTAAAGTATGTAAGTGGGAAATTGCAAAAAGGAGATACGGTCATCGGCGTCAATAATCACTACTTCCGTTATATTGATGAGTATATTGACGCGAAGAAAAACCTGAAAAATCAGAATATTACCTTACAGGTATTGCGTGGAAAAGACACCGTTCATGTAACGGTAAAAACCGATGAGAAAACGGCAACGGGTTTTGTTCCGAAAGATCCCAATGAAATACTTGGAGTAGAAAAAATCCAATATACCTTTTTACAATCCATTCCTGCCGGTATTAAATATGGTGTTAATAAACTGGTGGACTATGTGGAGGGGCTGAAGTTGTTGTTTACTTCTAAAGAACATAAAGTAAGTGATAACCTGGGCAGTGTCATCAGCATTGGTAAAACATTTGGCGGGAACTGGGACTGGGAGCGGTTCTGGACAATGACAGGACTGTTTTCTATCATTCTTGCATTTATGAACGTATTGCCTATTCCTGCTCTTGACGGGGGGCATGCATTGTTTACGCTCTATGAAATGATCACCGGCCGCAAGCCCGGCGATAAGTTTATGGAATATGCGCAAATGGTCGGAATGGTGCTGTTATTAGGCCTGATGGCCTATGCATTGGGTCTGGATATTTTCCGGTTATTTAAATAAATAACGGGTAGATAAGCAGGCAGACAGGAACAAGCGGTGCTGCTGAAGAAAAAGGATCTTGCTATTGGCAACATAAAAGAGAGAACCCTATAAGGCTATAAGGACCTTATAGGGTTATTTGCTTCAATGTATTGAATCGCTTCATCCTGTGTCATTGCGGAAAAGTTCCGGTAGCGGTGATGCACATCAATGATTTCTTTCAATGCTTTTGTAACCAGCTCTTCGTTTTCCCATGTTTTCAAATGGGCAACAACTTTTTGAATACATCCCTTTTTATAAGCGATCTGCCCGATAACATGTACTAAAGTGTTGCTGACCCTTGCGGCTTTATCGTGTTGCAGCTCCTGTAGTAAAGGCAGGATATCTTCAGGGTACTCCCTGCCGCGAAGCTCTATGCCATGACAGATCTCCCGCCTGATCTCTTTGTCTTTATGATGAAGGTAATTGCTGGCCCAGGACAGAACCGGGCGCGGATTTACCACGCTCATCTTTTTGATAGAACCGATAACTGCATTGCGGGGCGCATGGTGTACATCAAACAGGCCTTTGTCGAAAAAATGCTGTACTTGTTCAAACTGCTTTTTGCCGATTTCTCCGGCGGAATTGATAACAGTTTGCCGAACGCTGAAATTATCGTTGTATAACAGGGTTTCTAAAAGTGCAATGATTCGGGGTTGTAATTCTATGTGCCCGAAATAAATTCTTCCAACAGATAAATAAGCCGATTTCCGGATATAGGTATCTTCGTCTGAAAAGTACCGGATGATCTTTTTTGCCCCCGCCTGAAGCAGCTCAGCGCAGATTGCTGCTTTTATTTTTTGAACGAGGTTTGCGCGTTCCTGTTTTGAAAGATCGTAAAAAGCCATTATTGGGTATGCAGTTTTTGTAAGACTTTTTCTAATCGTTTGCGTTTGCTTTCTTTTTCAAAGTCGTTAAGTCTTAAAGAAAGCGTCCGTACAAAAATGGTCCGGTATTTTGATGAGATGACAGGAAGCGCATTTTCTGCATACAGGGGCAGTTGGTTTGCGGGGCAGGTTACGAGCTGTTCATTCAGTAGATCGAATGCATCGGCGGCAAATGCTGTTACTGTACAAAGTTTGGTAAGAATCGCTACATAATGATCTCTTGTAATAACCGAACCTTTGCTGGCAACAGCAGCTAATCGTGCCAGGGCTGAATATATTTTCTGAGGCTTTTTTCCGGTAAGATGATTGAGCGCTGTCATAGCTCCCCATTGCATCCGGTTATCATTACTTTCAAGGAGATGGATAAAATTGTCTGTATAGGCGGCAACCAGTGCAGGTGCCCGGGCAGCAATTTCATACAGGGTTTTCATACAATCGTGCTGTATGGCTTTGCTTTTATTGCTGAGGTTTTCAATCAGTTCTTTTATCAGGGCCTGGTCCGGATTCGCAATAAGCTGGTTGGCTAATTCGATATTAGGTATTTCATCTTTTTTTCCGCGTGATGAAGCTAATTGATCAATGACCGGCATAAGCAATTTTTAAAGTGCGCAGGCAAAGGAACTGAAAACCGCCGTGATATGCCCAAATGTGCATTAAAAATACAAAACTTCAATAGTACTTTTATAATTCAATTGAGCATACTTGGAACCGGAGCGGATATCAGATTGGTAAAACCGGCAAAATCAGGAGATCTGCATGACATTACGCTCCAATATTGTAATTGTATTGGCCGGTATTGCTTTGTCTTCATCAAAAGCGTATATTTAGTCAACGCTTCTTTATATAGGGGTATCCGGATAATACAGAGGAGCGGGCTGAAAGTATAAAGATCATCTTTTCAGCTGTCTGGTTTTATTTCCATTTAACGGAATTATCTCTCAGTTTTATATTGACCACTTCTCCCTCTTTCTTTAGTTCCACTACCGTATGTATATAATCCTCATAATCGTTCCTGTATTGCCTTTTGGTATATACATCTGCTCCACCGTAGGCATCATCAATATATCCGGTCTTTTCGCTGGTTACCCCGGTTTCGCTCCACGGAAGCAGGCCTTCAATATAGTACCTGCCCGGCTTCATATCAGGAAAAGCAAACTCACCGGAACTGTTAGTGATACTGGTCAGCTTTAGACTGGCACATTCGGGGAAGACGAAAGCAAATTTTAATTTCCGGGGATTCTTTTGTTTTTTTTGTGCTAAATGTTCCTCAAAATAGGGTGTCAACGGGAACAGGTAAATGGTAATCTTATCGCCCAGTATTTTCTTTCCTGCTTTAAAACCAAAGCTTGTTTGAGGCTTTGTAAAAGCTACGCCCTTAATGGTACAGGTGCCTTTTTCTAATGCCTGTTTTGTAGCAGCAAGATCAAAAGGCGTTTTAGGAAATAAGTAAACGGTGTCATTCCGTTCGGCTGTTTTGTATTGTGCAAACACAGTGCTTGCTATACAGGATGAGAACAGGATAAGGGAATATAATTTTTGACTTTCATGATGAAACGGTTTTAAGAAAGGAAACGTTGATATGTATTGTGAAAAAGAGCCGTTATTAAAGGGTTTGTTTATCAAACCTCATATTAAAACTTCTTTTAGAAACCTGTTTGTAAGCCCCGTTTTGGTTTACGCCGGTAAACTCGAAGCTGCCTTTAATAATGCCCTTATCTGTATCCAGTGATTCTATAATAAGTTTTCCTACGGCAGTGTTGTCGGAAGTTGTGTAAGCGTTTTGTTTTGAGCTGGCTTCATCTGAAGACAGGAATAAAGCGCCTACAGCATATTGTTTGACTCCTTCAGGCGGTAGTTGTAAAGAATAAATTCCTTCTTTAACAGGAAATTCAAATATAGTGAATTGGAAGTCGGAGACTTTTTGAGAGTTTTGATCCGGCCAATATCCAAACAGATGCAAAATGGGCCTCCTCCTTCTCCTGACGGACCGGGATAGGCCAATGTTGCCGGTAACATTGACGAACGGTATGTATGTTGCAGCACCTTGCCATCCACGGTGGCGCTTATATAATAGGCTCCGTCAGAAGAAGATCCGCTATCGCCCTTCTTGCAACCGGAGAAGGCGATCAAAAAAGCGGCAATTAATAAGAATGCTTTTTTTTCATGCGTTCATACTTTTGTAAAGTTTTTGAATAAGGTAACCCCAGA
>DASVMC010000820.1:0-6362 GCA_036384555.1 Niabella sp.
GAGTGGTCATTGGTTATGACCGGAACGACAAAACCCTGGAAGCCTTCCGCAAGGCGGGTTTTAGCATTATTGACGTTAAGGAGTTGCTGCCACAGTTAGAAAGCGGTGCGCAGACTGTAGAAAAACTCAGGGACGTTTTTATTACCATTCCGTCTGCCGAGCTTTCAAGAGCAAGAGGCGGTTTTCATTGTATGAGCATGCCGCTGTTAAGAAAAGACATCTAAAAACAAGCTGAAAGAAGAACTGATATATGCAAACCACATCTCATCTCTTAATGATCCGTCCTATTGCCTTTGGCTTTAACGAGGAAACAGCGATCAATAATTCGTTCCAGAAAGATGTAAAGGACTGGAATGCTAATGAAAAGGCCCAGAAGGAATTTGATGATTTTGTAACCCTGTTAAAATCCTATCATATAGATGTGCTCGTAGTACAGGATCAGCCACAGCCTTACACACCGGATTCTATTTTTCCCAACAACTGGATCTCTATGCACGGTGACGGGCAGATTGTTTTATACCCCATGTTTGCGCCTAACCGGCGGCCAGAGCGGGGAAAAGGAATTACGGATAAGCTGAAAGCTCAGTTTACGATCTATTCAACAGTAGACCTTACGGCTTACGAAAAAGAAAACCGTTTTCTGGAAGGGACCGGCAGCATGGTACTGGACCGAGTGCATCAAAAGGCCTACGCCTGTCTATCACCAAGAACAGATAAAAAGATCCTGTATGATTTCTGTGAAGTGCTGGATTATACGCCTGTGCTCTTTCATGCTTTTGATAAAAAGAACGCCCCCATCTATCATACCAATGTAATGATGTGCATAGCGGAGGATTATGCGATCATTGCCGGCGATACCATTACGGATATGCAGGAGCGGGAGCTGGTGCTGAATACGCTGAAAGAAACCGGCAAGGATATTGTATCCATAAGTATTGATCAGATGGAGCATTTTGCAGGAAATGCCTTACAGGTACGTAACCGGGAAGGACAGCGGTTTTTAATAATGTCTGACAGCGCTTATCATTCCTTAACTCCCGGGCAATTAAAAAAAATCGAGACCTATAACCCCATCCTGCACGCTTCGCTGAACACTATTGAACAAAATGGCGGTGGCAGTGCAAGATGCATGATCGCAGAAATCTTTCTGCCACCACATCATTTATCACATCAAGATGAATCGTCATGAAAAGACTGGTACTGAATCTTCTTTTGATAGTTATTGCATCCGGCGCAGCTGCTCAAACCGGTTATAAGGACAGCCTGGAGCTGTTCCTGAAAAACTACGTAAAAGAGCACGAGGTAGTTGCAGAAGATGATAAAAAATATTTCCGGTTTTTCCCTGTTGATGAACAATACCGGGTCATTGCCGGTTTTACACCCGCTACAGATACTACCTGGTTTGAGATCCCTACATCCAGCGGTAAAAATAAAAAATACAGGCTCTATGGCTGGTTGCACTTTTCCATTAACGGGCAAAAGCAGCAACTTGCCTTATATCAGTCCCAGTTCCTGGCGCAATACAATCAATACTGGGATTACCTCTTTCTGCCGTTCAAAGACCTCACCAATGGAAAAGAAACGTATGAAACGGGCCGGTACCTGGATCTGAAAACAACCGATATTAAAAACAAAAAGCTGCTACTTGATTTTAATAAAGCGTATAATCCGTATTGTGCATATGTTGCAAAAGGATATAGTTGCCCCATACCACCCAAAGAAAATCACTTAGACGTTGCCATTAAAGCCGGCGAGCAAAAATTTGCAAAGCCGCACGAATAACAGTGCCTTCTAACAAATTAGGTTGCCAGTGTTTTTTGAAGCCCTTCTTTAAAAGAAACAGGGTCATAATCCAATTCATTTCTGGCCTTTGAAATATCAAGGCCGCTTTTCAGTGGCCGCCGGGCAAGTTCATTCAGTTCAGCAGTGCTCACGGCCTGCAACCGGTGCGTTTGTATATCCATAAATCCGGCTACGGCTATAGCCATCTGGTAAGGTGTTACCACCTCTTTCCCGCTTAAATGAAAAATACCTGTAGCCCGTTTATGTACAATTGCACAGATCCCTTTTGCAAGGTCTTCTACAAAAGTAGGGGTACGTTCCTGGTCGTTCACAATACGGAACGGTTCATGCTTCTGCAGCTTTTTTGCAATCATTGTAAGGAAACAATCCCTTCCGTATAGCGGTTTCCCATACACGAAAACCGTCCTGACAATGGCCCAGCCATATTCATATTCCCTGACCGCTTCCTCTGCCTCCAGCTTTGTCTTTCCATAATAACTCAGCGGATCAGGCACATCATCTTCCTTGTGCATACCTGCTTTACCGTTAAAAACAAAGTCGGTGGAAAGAAAAATAAAAAAGCTTTTATAATCAGCTGCATTCAGCAATAATTGCACGGTGCCGGCCATATTTGTTTCATACGCCCCGGCCTGGTTCCTTTCACAATCATCGGGCTTGCTCATGGCGCCGGAATGAATGACTACATCGGGTTGAATGACCTCGAAGGCAGCATGCACTGCATACGGGTCTGTAAAATCCAACTGCGTAAAATGATAATTCGGGGTTTTAAAATCAGACAGATCCGCCGACCGGGATGAAGCATATATAGCATGCCCTTCTTCCAGTAATTGCCTGACCACATAACTTCCTACCAGCCCGTTTGATCCCGTTACTAAAATTTTCATGCTGCAATAATAAGCACATAAAATATAAACGCAGCCAGAATCAGCCATTGAGTTATCACTTATCAGCTTTTAGCTATCAGTACGCCACAGCGGGCAAGTATCAGATCTCAAACCGGCATTCAGCAAGATCGGGGCCTGAACGTTGAACCGGAGCTCTTCCATCCTCCAAACAAAAAGCCCCGGAAATTCCGGAGCTTTTATCTCTTTATCATACTGTATCTGGTTAACCCAGATAGGATTTCAATGCACTGCTGTAGCGTGCTTTCTGTAACCGTTTGATCGCTCTTTCTTTAATCTGGCGGATGCGTTCTTTTGTCAGATCATACTTCTGTCCGATCTGCTCAATCGTAACTCCATTTTCGCCATCCAGTCCGAAATAAGCATTCACAATCTCAGCCTCTCTTGGCGAAAGTGATTTCAATACCCTGCGGATCTCATTGCGCAATGAATCTTTCATTACATCATCGTCCGTATCAGAACCACCCTCCAGCAAATCACCCATAGCTACGTCTTCCGCCTCATGAACAGGGGCATCCAGCGAGGTATGACGGGTATTGCTCTGGAAAATATTGTTGATCTCAGTTTCGCTCATTTCCAGCAATTCAGACAATTCTTCTGTAGAAGGTTCCCTTTCATGCTCCTGCTCAAACGCCATATACGCCTTATTGGCTTTATTATAGGTTCCGATCTTATTCTGCGGCAAACGTACCAATCTGCCCTGTTCTGCCAAAGCCTGCAAAATCGATTGACGGATCCACCATACTGCGTAGGAAATAAATTTAAATCCTTTTGTTTCATCAAAACGCTGAGCGGCTTTTATCAGACCCAGGTTCCCTTCATTAATCAAATCACTCAGAGACAGCCCCTGGTGCTGATATTGTTTTGCTACGGATACAACGAAACGAAGGTTTGCCTGAACCAGCTTATCCAACGCCCGCTGATCGCCCATTTTAATTTTTTGAGCAAGAGTGGTTTCCTCCTCAGGCGTAATCATAGAGATCTTGGAGATCTCCTGAAGATACTTTTCTACCGCCTGAGAGTCGCGGTTAGTTATTTGTGTAGCAATTTTTAGCTGACGCATAGTCGAATTTAGTTATTATTCACCGGTACCTAGCCGGATTTTTATAGAACCAATATTAACAAATATTTAAAAACACCCAAAGATACGACAGAATTTGCTAAAAACCATCTAATATCCTGTATCTTATATGTAATATAACAGTTTTTTAAAAAGATAGTTATAATTGATTAAGACGTTTTTACGGATAAACTTCCTGCGCGGTGCTTCCGGTTCAGGATAATGATAAGGACAATTCCGGCCAGCATCAGCAATACGGAGATCAGTTCTGCCTGTGTGGGTTCCATTCCCAGCAGGTGCATTTTTACATTTACGCGTATCTTTTCAATCAAAAACCGCTCTAATCCTGTAAAAATCAAATAAATACCAAACAATACCCCTGGTACTTTGAACCGTTTCCGCAGCGCCCATAGGATGCCGAAAATGATCAGTGCCATTATGGTTTCGTAAAAAGAGGTAGGAAAAACCGGAACCGGAAGGTGTGTACAGAATTTTCCTGCACAATTGGCCAGCGGAACACCTGCCTCATTCACATTATGCGGAAAGTCATAGGCAAAAACCCAGTCAGGTAAAAAATTTAAAAACGCGGGCTTGGGGAAAAACGCATGATGCGTTGAATTGTTGGCAAAATAAGCAGCTTGCTGGGCTACGGTAGCCTTAAAGTCATTCAGGGTAGCAGGCAGGATGCCTCCTTGCGGTGTTGTTTTAAAAGCAGCATTATAAATACCCCAGTCGCCGTCGCCGGCTACCTGGCAACCGATGCGGCCGATACCATAGGCCAGCATCATTACCGGCCCCATTACATCAATAAAATGTAAAAAATTAATATGATGCTTTCGCGTATACCACCACAGAGCAATGCCTGCGCAAATCAGTCCGCCGTAAAAAGTAAGTCCGGACATAGAGAAGAAGGAAGAGGGGTCTTTCAGAAAGGAATCCCAGTTCTCAAACGTATCAAATAGCTTGGCGCCAAACAAACCAAAGACAATCGCCAGCATTGTCAGCTCCCCTACCCGGTCGTGCGGCCATACTCTTATAACCCGCGTTTCAGGCTGTGCCAGCTTTTGTTTGTTCTTATCGCGCCACTTGATAAAAGCAAAAACAGCCCCAAGTGCCAGGCCTGCAAGCCAGTTTCCCTGCCCTGAAAAAATATAATCCTGAGGATTGATATTGCTTTCTTTCGTAAAGAAAAGTCCCAGTATTTTATACCCCAGCACAAATCCCAGAACAAAATTGATAAGCAGTTCATTAAAAGAAGCCGGCTTACCAACCACTACTTTTTCTTCAGTGGGGCCAAATATACCTTCCTTGCTTTTCCGCTTGAGTTCCTTGGTCAGCACAATAGAACAGATGATAAAGGAAACAGCAACAAAAAAGCCAAACGAATTTACAAAATGCAGAAAGTTCCAATCAACTCCGAAGACATCTTTAAAAAAGTAATACAGATTAGGATACATGCGTAAAAATTGAGCACAATATTACAAATATAATGCAGATTAAAGGTTTAAAATAAGTAAAGGCGCATTCATAAAGATTCCATCCTGCCTCATAAGCCTGTAACGAAGTTAAAAAAAGAAGCTTTACAAAATTGTAAAGCTTCTTTGTAAAAAAAATTACTGTCTGGTAAATCAGCGCCCTGCTTAGTTACAATATTCATCAAAAGCCGCCATCAGGTTCTGGGCGATCATTTCTGCTGAACGTCCTTCAATCTGATGCCGCTCAATAAAATGAACCAGTTCCCCATTCTTAAATAACGCAATAGAAGGAGAAGAAGGCGGGTAAGGCAACAGGTGCTCTCTCACTTTATTTACCGCTTCAATATCAAAACCGGCAAAACTCGTAGTCAGGTGATCGGGTTTCTTTTCAGCATTTGCTACGGCCATCAGAACACCAGGCCGGGCAGTACCGGCAGAACAACCGCAAACAGAGTTAATCACCAATAAATTTGTCCCCTGCTGAGCCAGAGCTGTCTCAACCGCCTCGGGTGTTGAAAGACTTTCGAAACCGTTGTCTGTCAGTTCCTCTCTCATGGGGATCACTATTTCCTGTGGATACATATTTTTTATTATTTAATAATTGATAACGCAAAAGTAATTAAAAGGTTGCATTTTGAAAATTACCGAGCAACAGCAGGCGAATGTATAAATTCCGGAAAGAAAACAGCTGGTACTGTTCTTCAGGCAGGCCTGATTCAACTTCTGTCCATGGCTTAGGTCTTAAACCCGTAGTTCCTGCTTATCCTGTAACAATCTGGCAAATCCTTTTTTAAAAAAAGGACAAAATGTCATTAATCGATGTATAAAAAAGACAGAATGTCCGTTGTTTATTGATTGGTTGGCTATTTGTTACCGGTATTACAAATTCACAATATTAAAAAACGAAAAAAATTAATAACAATGACCAACGTAAAATTTAATGGAACTCCGTTTGAAAGAACCTTAACCAGTCTGGTGGATGATTTCATTACTGAAATGCCTGCCATTTTTAAAACAGAAGTGAAGAACCCCAACCTTAAAGGGTTTGCACCCGTGAATATTCTTGAAAAGGAAAACGAATATCAGATTGAGGTAGTAGCACCGGGTTTTGAAAAAACAGAT
>DASVMC010000821.1:0-4223 GCA_036384555.1 Niabella sp.
ATCTTTTGCATCTTCAGGGTCAATGGTGAACGTAAGAATGCCCCGCACATCTTTCCGTTTTGCAAGATCTTCTTTTGTAATAGTATCCGGAATACGGTTGGCCACTTCCATAACGTCATCAGAAAAAGTAAGGGGAAACCCTTTTTCCAGTAAGGTCTCTTTCATGGCAATATCACTGGCCTTGCCTTCATCCAGAACAGATACAATAGTGCCAACAGGGCGTTTATCTTCTTTCTCCCAACGCAGCATTTTTGCTACTACTTTCTGGCCGTTTTTTGAATCGTTCAGGTTTTCTGCGGGAATATAGATGTCCGGCAGTCCCTTTTCTTTATCACCCAATACGAAGCCAAAACCCCTGTTCATTTGTAAGGTGCCGATAAATTCGGTCCTTCCGCGCTGCACCACTTCCATTATCTTCCCTTTCAGCTTGGTATCATATCCTGAAGTCAGTTTAACCCGTACCGTATCTCTATCCATTGCATTGCGTAAGTCTTCGGGGCGGATCAGGACGTCTTCTTCAAGCCCCGGCACCACAACAAAACCTCTTCCGGATTTTGTAACCTCAAGCACTCCTTTCAGCAATTGCTCGCTTCCGGCCGAAGACCGGGGCTTCTTCTTTTTTGTTTTTTTTGTCATGTTTTGTTTTTCTGTTTATCAATATTCCCGATAAAATCGGTAATCAAGATATTAAATTTCTCCGTTTCGCCCAATAAAAAAGAATGACTTACCGGTATACACCAGATGCTGCTCCCTTCCAGTTGTGACCGGAATTGCTGCAAGCGTACGCCATCTTTTTCCGTAGTGACAATGGCTGCCGTACCGGGAGCAAACTGATAATAGGCTTCCAGGATCGCTGTAATATCTTTTTGCCGGAAATTATGATGATCATCAAAATAAAATTCCAGGATGTTTTTCTGATGCTGCTGTAATGCTGTTTTTAAGGGAGCCGGGTTGGCTATTCCGGTAACCAGCAGCAGGTGCTGCACGGATTCAAAATGCGCGGGCTCTCCGTCAAAAAGCGTTCGCGGACCATCATATTTTAACGCTGCAAAGAAAACGGGTTGTCCGCCGACAGGTTGTATCTTATCACAGATCGCACTTGCCTGCCCGGGAGTAAGCTGTTCAGGGCATTTGGTTACTACAATACATTGTGCTCTTTTATAGTTTGACTTCAGGTCCCGCAGCTGACCAGCCGGCAAATAGTAATCATCCGTAAATAAATTGCTATACTCGGTCAGCAGAATGTTCAATCCTGCTTCCAGGGCACGGTGCTGAAATGCGTCATCCAGAAGTATCACATCCGGTTGTTGTTTCCTGAGCAGAGCGCTTACTGCTATGATCCGCTGAGCTGATACCGCTATCTGCACTTCCGGGAATTTTGTATGTAACTGCATCGGTTCATCACCAATATCCGCAGCGGTTGTTGCGGCGCCAGCCATCAGCAACCCCTTTGTTTTTCTTTTGTACCCGCGGCTAATAACAGCTATTTTGTACTGATCTTTTAATAACCGGATCAGGTATTCTACCATCGGCGACTTCCCCGTGCCACCAACGGAAAGATTGCCTACACCAATAACAGGAAGTGAAAAAGAGGTTGTTTTCTTCAATCCGGAGTCGTAGAGGAAACTAAAAAGGCGAACGCCTGCGGCATAAAGCCATGAAATAGGTATTAATAAACGATTCTTTTTCTTAATAACATTCTTAAAACTCATAAATCCGCTGCGGAGTAATACAATAATCTAAAGATACGTCAAATTCGCTGGTATCATCAATATTTGGAACAGGATCAAAATAACTCAGCCCGATCTTAAGCGCGTCCGGCCGTACTTTTTTAAGAAATTTATCATATACTCCTTTCCCATATCCTACCCGGTAACCGGCGCTATCAAAGCAAAGCAATGGTACCAGAATGATATCCAGGTCTTCCGGATCTGCTAAAACACCCTGTTCCGGTTCGCTGATCCCTTGCGGATTGATTGCAAAGAATGTATTGTCATTAACCCAAACGGCTTTCATTTCAGCCGTCAGGTGATCATAAATGGGGTATGCGATCTTTAAGCCAGGGTTACTGAACTCCAGGTATCCAACAATAGCGTCTGTGCCGATTTCCTTTCTGCTCTCAATGGCAGCATAACTGAAAACGGTATGAAGCGGCGGAAGGGATAATTGCTGGAACCGGATTAAAAGCAGATCGTCCCAGATCCTCTGTTCCCGCGCTGTTATTGCGGCCCGTTTCTGGCGGTATATTTTTCTGGCTTCGGATTTTAACATAAATCAGTTGCAATATAATCAGCTTTACATAAAGCAGCTGAAAAAGAACATCCGGTAATCGCTTTACTGATATTTACACTCTTGCCGTTCAGCAACTGCTTATAAACACAGCCGTGCTTCAGGTATTTATAAAAACGGAGAATATAGTAGTGCCGTAATTTTTTTCAAAGCTGTATTTTTCAAACTGTTTATAATCATTCCGGGGGGTATGTTCCAATACAAACCAGCCACCGGGGCTCAGCAGCTGTTTTTGCAGCACCAGTTTGGGTAATTCATCAATGGCTGTGAGCGCATACGGTGGTCCTGCAAAAATGAAATCATAGGAGCTTTGACAGCCTTCCAGGTATTTAAAAACATCCATTTTTACAAATTTCATGTTTTCAATCTTCAGGGCAGTGGCGGTTTTTTTTATAAATTCAAACATTACCGGATCTTTTTCTACAATGGTCAGGTCTCCTGCACCCCTGCTGGCCAGCTCATAGCTGATACTGCCGGTTCCTCCGAAAAGATCCAGGGTCTTGATGCCTTCAAAATCGATACGGTGCTGTAATACATTAAAGAGTCCCTCTTTTGCCACATCTGTAGTGGGACGTGTATAAGGCATTTTGGCAGGTGGATTAATTCTCCTGCCTCCCAGTGCTCCTGCTATAATCCGCATATAGCCATTTGCTTTAATGTAGTAAAATAATGTGCAGGGTATTGCAATGATTGCTCATCGGACCAGCCGGCTTTCATGAGCCTTATATTCAGAAAATAATCATACAGCATCCGGTAGAGCCTGGAGTCTGAATCAATAAATCCTGAGATATTCAGCTGTACTTCTGTTTGCGATAGCTGATGCACTTCTGCTATCTTTAACAGGTAGAAGAGCAGGTCTTCCGGGGCCTGGTAAGTATAATGCTGAGCCAGCAGCAACTGGCCGTTCTTTGCTGCCACAACAAAAAAATGGGTATCAATAATATTGACCTCGATTACAGAAGCGGCCTGGTCCTGTAACAATTCAGTAATGCGCACAGCCTGTAAATGCCAGTAGGCGGCACCCGGAATCTTATGAATGCACTGGTTCAACAAGGTATACGGAACAGAATAATTCAATGCGATTTTTTCCCTGATCACTTCTGTTAAAATGTGATCTTGCTGATCAGCCCCCGCCAGGTGCAGCAATGCTTCATTATCTCCTTCGTTCAGGAAAACGGGTAATAAAGTGTATGCGGGAAAGTCAAAAGCGATCATCTTTTTTGCAAAGTTTTTTTGCAAAAGAGGCAATGCTTCTAAAATGTCGGATATTGTATGTTGCTGATCTACCTGAAACCATTTCAGCTCTCCAAGCTTAGACCCAAAATCATCACAGATAGCATATGCGAAATACCCCGGTCCGGTCTGTACCACCAGCGTCCCGTTTTCGTGGTCAATAAAATATTCCCCGTTTATTTCAAATCTTGCCTGCATTTCTTTTTACTTACAGGGCGTAAATATAGCCATTCTGAGGTCTTAATAGTAATAAAAAGTCCTTTGTATCGCTGAACAGCAAATTTAATGCATGCGTATAGCACCAACAATGAAGTAGGAATAAGCTGTTGCCAGGGATTTATGAAGCCATTTCAAAATCTGTTCTAGAGTGATCACTGCCGGGAACGGCGCTTCCCTGCTTACGGTCTATTGTAAATACTTTATAGAAGCTAATTGATGCGGCCAGCCGGAAATCTTATGGATACAACAAATATTTTTCCCTTGTTTTTTTATAGTTTGAAAGACCCGGCTCCCAGGATGTCCGGATGGCTTCTTCTGATTTCCCCTCAATAATCTGCTGACGGAATAAACCATTCCCGATCAGGTTTTCGATCTTGCCCATTTGATTACTCAGCTTGGAATCAAAGAATTTTTCTTTATGTGGCGATGCTTTATACAATTCCATGATCCATTGCAAATTGATCTTCCCGCTTTTACGCAGT
>DASVMC010000822.1:0-4346 GCA_036384555.1 Niabella sp.
GAAAAAGAACGGGTACGCGCGCTTTTTAAAAAGGAATTCCAGCTGGGAAAGGATATTACCGTAGCTTCCGGAGATCAACAGCAGCAGGATTCCAGCAGTTATTACAAAACGCTCCTGCAGCAAAAGGATTATGAGGATGTATACAGCCCCTGGCTGCTGACGGCAGATAGTATCATAACCGCTTCGGGGGAAACGGCCCGGCAGATTTACTGGGACCACTATCTTGCTGTTACTTATCTGAATGGAACGGAGGCCCCGGAATACCTGCAATATATAAGAGAAGCACGTAAACCGATACCTCCTTTCTCTTTGCTGCAGCTGCAATCGGATCAACCTGTTACAATTGATGCCAATGGCAATTGGTCGCCTCCTGAATCCCTGGTCACATCCGGTTACTGGTCCTGGAGCGACAAGGTGGGGAATCTATTACCACTGGATTATGTTCCCTGAAAGCATTACCGGGTCGTATAACCACCGTTTGCAAAAATGGTTTGCCCGGTGATCCACCAGCCATCGGTCACTAAGAATTCAATTAACGGCGCTATATCCCGGATATCTGTCAGGCCCCCTAAAGCTGCGGCAGATTTATGATAAGCCACCGCGTCTTCACTTTCCTGTCCATAGAAGAAAGGCGTATCCATCGGGCCGGGTGCCACGGCTGTAACAGAAATACCTCTTGCACCCAACTCTTTAGAGGCTGCCCTGGTAAAATGCTCTACCGGGGCCTTCATTCCTTCATAGGTAGAATACAGTCCGGTATAAGCGGCTAATAAGGAGGTAACAATAGTGCAGATCTTTCCCTGATCATTTAATTTTTTGCCGGCTTCCTGTATAAAAAAATAAGCGATTTTAGAATTAATAGCAGCCATGCTGTCGTATTCGGCTTCTGTTGTGTCAATCAGCGGTTTTTTCAATACTTTTCCAACTGTATTGATGGCAATATCAATACCACCGAATGTGGCAATGGTCTCATCAAAGAAGCGGGTGATCATCCCGATGTCGGTGAGGTCTCCCTGGAACAGGAATGCAGCTGCACCGGCATTTTGTACATCAGCCAGTGTTTTTTCAGCTGCGGCCTTTGTACCATCATTGTTATAATGAATGGCCAGCCTGGCACCTTTTGCGGCAAAATCCCGGCTGAGCAGACCTCCCAGGTTTTTAGCACCTCCTGTAATTAATACTACTTTTCCTTTCAGATTCTTGTGTGTCATACGTTCTGTTTTTAATTTCGTTCAAAGATCAGGTACAGGAGCGTGGATGCTATGGTGAACTTTTCGGAAGTTTTCAGTAATCCTAAAAAGCACAGCGGTCATTTTCCGGCACGCCATTGTCCGGGAGTACATCCGGTCCATTTTTTAAAGAATTTAGAAAAATTAGAAGGATCATAGGTAAGCAGGAACGCAATGTGTGCAGCTGATGCGGTAGTGGTTGTTAGCAGGTGTTTCGCCTTTTCAATAATAGCGGCATCGTAGAAATAACAGGGATGATGCCCGGTTTCTTTCTGAACGGAATCGGTAAGATGTTTATGGGAAACATAAAGCATTGCTGCTGCCTGGTGCAGTTTCATAAACTCCGCAGTCTGTCCGCTGATCACATCATCAATGTGCCGATGGATCAACTCCAGGTATTGCCGGGTGAGTTGGCTGCCTCTTGTTATTGTCTTTTTACTACCGGTCATTTTAGCATCTGCAAAGATCCGGGATCAGAAAATATAAATAGTGGTGAACTTTTCGGTAATTGCGCTGATCTGCTACCCGGCATTTTATAATTAACGGGATCCGCCTAATGCGGCTTTTACCGCTGCTGTATTTTCCCGGTCGTAACAGACAAATAATATTTTAAGAATTTCATCCTCAAAAAGGAAATCATTTACAGCTTTTACGGCAATTGCTGCCGCTGCAGATTTGGGATAACCATAAATGCCCGTACTGATATTCGGAAATGCAATGGAATGACAATGATGGTCAAGAGCCAGTTTCAGCGACTGCTGGTAGCAGGAACGCAGTTTTGCTGCCTCCTGTTTTTGACCGCCGTACCATACCGGTCCAACTGTATGAATGACAAACTTTGCAGGTAACCTGCCCGCAGGGGTAATAACTGCTTCTCCTGTTTTGCAACTACCCTGTTTTGCAATGATCTTTCTGCAAGCTTCTAGTATAGCGGGGCCACCGGCCCTGTGAATGGCTCCGTCAACACCGCCGCCACCCATCAGCGATGAGTTGGCGGCATTTACAATAGCGTCTGCAGGAACCTTTGTAATATCCCCTTCAAGTATTGTAATCATCTGCATTATTTTAGGAACTAACCAATTCTTAACCCGTTGGGAACCGGCCGTTCTGTTGATAAAAGTGTGATGGTATTTTCATCGCCTACTGAACCCAGCACCAGGCATTCGCTGAAGAAATTGGCAATTTGTTTCCTGGGGAAATTCAATACGGCGATCACCTGCCGGCCCAACAGGTCTTCCAGGAGATATAATTTTGTGATCTGGGCAGAAGATCTGCGGATCCCGTATTCGCCAAAGTCAATTGTTAACTTATAAGCCGGCTTGCGGGCCTCTTTAAACACTTCTGCCTGAGTAATGGTGCCCACGCGCATTTCTATCTTTTCGAAATCGTTCCAGTTGATCAGGGATGCTGTCTGCATTTTTGGGGATTCTATCAATAAGGGTTAAAAATAATATATGATTCTTGTGGTGCCTGACAATCAGGCTGCTTTTACGGTTGTCAGAGGCCCTTTGGAAAGCGGTCCCCGACAAGATGTAACTGGATACCATATTCCAGGTAAGCTTTCAGGCCTGCCAGTACCAGGGCAAAGCCTTCAGTAGAATCGCGCACCTGTGCAATGATTTGTTCCGTATCTCCTTTAAAGCCTGAATTGATGATGCTTACAAAAGTGGCGGCGTTACCCCAATCAGTAAAGGTCCAGGTTACGGTGGACTTGTCTTTATAATTACCCCATTCGATCTCAATTTTTTGCTCCTCCTTAATATCAAGAACCGTAACGGGTACCGTATGATGATACATTTCCCAGGTCCATTCAACCGATTTTCCTTTTTCCAGTTTTCCGCTGCTTTTAGTAAACCATATTTTAGTAGTAACGGCCGGATCTATGAATGCATTAAAAACGGCGGTTACCGGTTTGCGGATCAGCATTTCCGCTTTTGCAAAGTTTTGTTCTACAGAATGCATTGCTGTGTTTTTTATGAAGGTACACAATCCGGTGCTGTTTCAATTGTTCAGCTGATGTTATTTTAGGCCCGGACTATTGCACCAGCTATACCGGGAACAATCTTCCCGGTGACCCCGGGCGCGGGATTATTCGAAAATTTTTAGATAACGGTTGATGGAGTACTCAAATGCCTGCCCTGCATGCTGTTTGATATATCTTCCGAAAGCGCCGTACAGCGCATCAAACCGGAATCCATTCAGCGCCTCCTTTATGTGCAGGATGCTTTTTTTATTTAAAGGAATATAATTGGGATAGCTGTACATAAAACTGACCGTCTTCCTGTCCGCCGCAACCTGTATAACATCTCCCGTTAACAGCAGCCGTTCATAATGCAGTACGGCCCCGCCTTCAAAATGACCTGCACAATTAATCAGTGTAACGCCCGGCAGGAGCTCCGTTGTCAGCCCTTCCCAGAGCCGCAGGTCAAAATCCTTTCTGGCTACCCATTGTTCATCGAGCTTATGCAAATAAACCGGAGCCTTGAACGTATTGCTCCATGCAGCCATAGTGGTATAATAATGCGGATGAGAGATGGCGATCTTTTGAATACCACCCAGCTCGTTGATCCTGTTGATGGTCGGTGCATCAAGGTTGGCGATGCAGTCCCACAATACATTGCCATTGGGGGTGATCAGCAGGTGCGCGCGTTGGCCTATTGCAAAATCAGGTACAGTGTAAATGGCATATATATTTTGAGCCACGGTATCAATGATATTCGTATACGCTTTATGGATTTCAGTAAGCGTTGTCCAGCTTTGTCCCGAAGGGTTCACATACTGGCGTTCGTCTTCACAAATAGGACAGGAACGCGGAGGTGACGCAGAAGGAACATATTCCGTACCGCAGGTGCTGCAAATAAATGATGTCTGGTTCATACTTTTTTCTTTTGTTCAGGGTGGTGAAAGTGAGCGCCGGTCCCGTTCAGTCAAAGGCGTGTAGCTGTTTTAAAAAATGGGCTGTAATTGTTTTCCTGCAATTGCCAAAATCAGGGTTGTTTGCAGAACGATCATTGATGATGCGGGTCGCAAAGAAATAAACATTATCAGCTGAGGTAACATAACCCGTCCACCAGCCGATATTCTTTCCTGATGTTCTTGTCCAGCCGGTCTTAGACC
>DASVMC010000823.1:0-1568 GCA_036384555.1 Niabella sp.
TACCGCGCCAATATCGCGGCATTTCACGACTTTTTCTTTTCTATGCCCCCGAACAATGATTATATAAAGCGGCAAATGGACAAAGCTATGTACCTGGTAGACGCCAGTGGAATTGCCCAGTACAACACGTTAAAAGAGAAAGGCTATTACACCAATCTTGTTACGACCTCCAGCGTTGTGACCTGCACAATGGACAGTATTCAGCTAGATCTGAATACTAAAAAATGGCGGTTTTACGGGAAGCAAAAAATTGAGCGTCCCTCTATGATCACCATCCGTTCGCTTGTTACCGAAGGGGCGCTGCAGGATATTCCCAGAACGGCCAATAACGCCCACGGCGTGCTTATAACCAATTGGAAAACCATTGAAAATAATGATCTTCAAAATGAAACAAAAAAAATCTTCTGACAATATTTTGCATGCCACGGCGGAGCATCTTGGCGGGAAGGCCCGGCCTTTTTTAAAACCTCGGCTACTGTGGTTAAAAGCGTTTTTTCAACGCCACGCGCTTGCTACTGTTACGTTCATGTTTACACTGGTGATCGTAAATATAATTTTGTTGTTTGTATTTACCGAATATACCTCGAAAGGAAATTTTGACTATTCGTCTTTAAAAAACCTATCCACTGATTCTGCAGCTGGAGTCTCAGATATGGGAGTGCCCTTTAGTTGGGAAAATTATCAAAAAATGAAAGCGATTCAGGATACGTTATCCTGGCTGGCATCCAAAAATCAACGAACAGCAGCTGACAGTATTGTACTGCTTAGAACCTTCGAAAAAATCCGATCCCTTGATCCTTCATTTTATAGTAAAGTAATGGCTTTAAGGGGGGACAGCTCTGTAATAAAGAAAAAATAACACTATGAAAATCAATTTTAAACGGCCAAAATTTATTATTCCGTTATTACTCCTGCCATTTATTCTTTTGTTCTATTTTATTTTTTCCAATTGGGCGGGAAATAAGGGGACATCAGCTAATGCAAATAAGGATTCCGCTGCAACCGGCGGGATTAATCCCAGTATGCCGGGAGTCTCCCAGGAAGTATCCAGCTCTGGTATAAAGGATAAATTTCAGGCTTATCTGGAAGCTTATAAGCACCAAAAGGATGCCAGCGCACTCGATAACATCGAAAACAATCCGTTACTGGACCACGCCGGAGACTTTAAATCAGCCTATAGCTCGGAGGATCTAAAAAGAATTCAATCAAAACGACAACTGGATAGCTTGCAGCGTGCACTGCAATCAGGTCAGGCAGAAATTGATCAACATCTTTCCCAGCTCTCGAAAAACATAAATCAGCGAAAACATGGTGCGGGTCCCACCGAAACCAATTTGAACAAAGAACAGCTTCTAAATGGATTCGCTTATGACCAGGAAAAACAGGCACCGGATAAAAAAGACCAATCCTATAATGAGCAGGTTCAGCTTTTTCGCGATCAAATGGCCATTATGGATAGCATGCAGCAGGTAGCTGTTTCAAAGGCACCCGGCCAAACATCTTCTGGGAATAGCACAGAAGAGGGGCCAAAGAAGAAAAGGACACTGACCAATAATTTTGATAAGGAA
>DASVMC010000824.1:0-4025 GCA_036384555.1 Niabella sp.
AACGAACGCACAAAGGACCACGTTATCCGCAGAGAGCTGAGAACCATTCCCGGTGAATTATTCAGCAGAACGGACCTGATGCGCTCTATCCGGGAACTGAATACGCTGAACTATTTTGAACAGGAATCCATTAACCCGCAGCCGGTTCCAAACCAGGCTGACGGAACAGTAGATATTAACTGGAAACTGAAGGAAAAATCTTCTGATCAGCTGGAGCTTTCTGCAGGCTGGGGTGGCGGTATTGGTCTTACAGGAACCTTAGGGGTAACGTTTAACAATTTCTCTATCCGGAACATCTGGAAAAAAGAAGCATGGGATCCGTTACCTGTAGGCGATGGTCAAAAGCTGAGCTTGCGTGTTCAGTCTAACGGTAAGATGTACCGTTCCTATAACTTTTCGTTTACAGAGCCCTGGTTAGGAGGAAAAAAACGGAACTCCCTCACAGTTGCCTATAACAACAGTAAATACCACATGGGAGGATACGATTATTCCACCAACCGGTATATCTTCTCAGATACTTCATCGCTTACCGTAAACGGTATCAGCGTAGGTATTGGTAAACAGCTGAAATGGCCGGATGACTGGTTTACGATCAATTATATTCTTTCCTATACCAAATATGATGTACGGAATATGGGCCTGAGCTATGGGTTGCCCTTCCAAACCGGTAAGTCCAATAACTTTAGCTTTAAAATAGCATTAAGCCGTAACTCTGTATCAGATCCTATTTTCCCGCGCAGTGGTAGTGAACTGACTGCCAGCGTTCAGGCAACACCTCCTTATTCTCTGTGGGGCGGCGGGTATAAAGCCGGTAAGGAATATGAAAATGTGGAATACCATAAATGGCGTTTTGGTGCCACGTGGTACGTTCCGTTGGGTCAGGCTACCGGAGAGGATAAGAATAAGCAGTTTGTATTAAAACTGGCAGCAAAATATGGCTTTATGGGCCGGTATAATAAGAGCCTGGGCTATTCTCCTTTTGAGCGCTTCCAGCTGGGGGATGCAGGTATGAATACCACTTACTCGCTGACCGGTTTTGATATCGTAGCGCTCAGAGGCTACCCTATTTTTACCAGCTCTGATCCGCGTGTCAATCCGGATAATGGTACGACCAGCATTATGAATGATCTGTTCATTATCTTTAATAAATACCAGGCTGAATTGCGCTATCCGCTGGTTACAAACCCGGGAAGCACGATCTATGGTCTTGGCTTCTTTGAAGCAGCTAACGGATGGCATGATTATAAAGATTATAACCCGTTCCGCTTACGGCGCAGCGTTGGTTTGGGGATGCGTTTTTACCTGCCTATGTTTGGATTGCTCGGATTTGACTATGGTATCGGTCTTGACCGGTTAACACCGGGACAGGGACTGAAAGGCGCCGGTAAGTTTACCTTTATGCTTGGATTTGAGCCGGAATAAACCTTTTAACGATTTTTTACATCTCTTTAAAGGGAAAGCGGGACCGGGAGTATATAAATGACTATCAGACAGTATTATATAAGGATCGCGCAGTGATTCTGCTATTGAAAAAATAAAACTTATACGAATGAAACGACTATTTGCACTGGCCATCGGGCTATTGATCACTGCAGCATCGGTATCTGCCCAAAAATATATTATCATAGACACCCGTTATATTTTTGATAAGCTGCCTGATTATAAACAGGTACAGGACGAGGTCAATAAATCAGCCGCAGACTGGCAAAAAGAGATTGATGAGAAACAGGCAGTCCTGGATAAAGCGTATGATGAATATGATTCCCAGCAGAGTATGCTGAGTGCCGATGCCCGGAAAAAGAAAGAGGAAGACCTCTTTAATAAAGAGAAGGAATTGCGGGATCTTCAGAAAAAACGCTTTGGTTTTGAAGGAGATCTGTTTAAAAAAAGACAGGAGCTGATGCAGCCGTTACAGGAAAAAGTGAACCAGGCTGTTCAGAAACTGGTCATTGATAACGGATACGATCTGGTTCTGGACAAAAGTGAGGGAAAATCTATTATATTTGCCGACCCGAAGCTGGATAAGAGCGACGCAGTGTTGAAAGTACTAACAGGAAAATAGGGGAACAGGCAACGCTTTTATTCATAGGATCATCATAGGAAAACAAATAAAATAATAAACAAACAAAAAAAGTAAATGAAAAAAATAAAAGTTCTTGCATTCGTTGCAGGGTTTGTTATTACTGGCTTATCGGCTTCAGCTCAAAAGATCGGCTATGCAAATATGGAAGGATTGGTGTACAGTCTTCCTGAAATTCAGGGTATTCAGCAGCAGATGCAGAAATTCCAGCAGGATTCTGTTGGAGGCGAATACACCCGTTTGTATGAGGAATTCAGATCAAAAGACAGCATTGCTAAGGATCCCAAGACTTCAGCTTCTGTAAAAAGTGCTTTGGAAAAAGAAGTAGATCAGTTACAAGGTACTTTAACTAACTGGCAACAGATTGCAGGCAATGCCATTGAAGGCAAAAAGCAACAGCTGCTGGCGCCTTTGTACAATAAAGTACACCAGGCTATAACTGCAGTAGCAAAAGAAAAGGGATATACATATGTATTGGAGCAGGGGGCATTTCTGATAGCTCCTGATGCAGATAATCTTTCCATTCCGGTGGCACAAAGACTGGGGATCAAAATTGATCAGAACCCTAATGCACCCGCTGGCGGAGCTGCAGAAAAACCGGCTGCTACTCCGGCAAAGACACCTGCTAAAAAGTAATACAGGTACCGCATTCAATAATTGAAAGGAGCTTTAAAGCTCCTTTTTTTATGCTTTAAAGGCTGCTATACTTTTTAACACATTTCGGTCTGCAGGCAACACGTAGTAAATCCTATAATAACTGATCACAATTCGAGCAGGACGGGGCTTTCCTTTTTGCCGAAAAGGTGCTTTAAAGACCAGCCGGTTAATTCCTGTATCACGGGCAACAGGTCCAGCGCTTTCTGAGTAGGCAGGTAATGATAGGTCAGCTTGTTTGCAGTACTTTGCCTGCGTTGTAATAGTTTTTCTTTTGTAAGCTTTCCCAGGCGGTCTGAGAGAATATTGGTAGCAATCCCTTCACGCATCTGGGAGATTTCTTTAAAAGTAGTACGCTGAAATGTAATGATTTCGCGCAGTACGAGCAAAGTCCATTTATCTCCGATTACGTCGAGTGATCGGGCAAGAGGGCAATGAGATCTGTATTTCATCTATTCAAAGGTAAAGGAAAATATAGATTATCATTAATGGAGAATACCTGTTTTTATTGAACAGGAAGCTCGATATAACTGTCTTCTATGCTGTTACACCGGATGGATTGTGTAGTGGTAATAAAGTCTGATTCGGCTGCCTCAAAAATGTTAGGTATAAACTTTTGAGGGTTACGATCAATAACCGGGAACCAGCTGCTTTGAACCTGTACCATTATCCGGTGCCCCTTTTTAAAAGTGTGGTTAATAATGTGCAGATCGATATTAATGGCTTCGGCTTTACCCGGAACCATCGGCAGGGGATAAGAAAAACTTTTACGGAAACGTCCGCGAAAGACCTCCATCGCCACCGGCAGCTGATACTGGCTCATTTCAAGATCAACCGGGTCCGTATCAGGATATACGTCAATCAGTTTAACGATCCAATCTGCATCGGTACCTGTTGTAGCGGCTACCAGGTGCGCGATGACCTTACCCGTTACGGTAAGGTCTTCAGTCAGCGAGTCCATCACAAAGCAGGCCACGTCCGGACGATTATAAACAAACCGCTGATCCTCTACCTGCCAGGTACGCCATCTGCTTTTAGGACCATAGGTAGCCTGTATAGGCAGTGACCGGTAAGGAACCGGATGCGCGGGATCACTGATATATTCCACGGTTCCCTTTGCCGAAACAGGCTTGTTAAAAGAGAGGCTTTTATCTGGCTGCAAATACAGGTTTTTAACAGTGACTGCTTTTGGGGGCCAGGTAGCATAGGATTTCCATTGGTTACTTCCTGTCTGGAATGCATATACCTCATCAAAATTCCCATCGCCTATTCCCTTAAGATAATAATTGAA
>DASVMC010000825.1:0-3632 GCA_036384555.1 Niabella sp.
GACAGCCTGGGGAGGGATAAAACAATTAAAGGGCTTTACAATTCCGTTTGGAAAAAAGTAAATGGAGTATGGAAGCTGGTGATGGATTGAGATTTTTTTTTGAAGAAGAAATGATCCTTAAAAATAATATTATACCGTTGAGTGAACCTGTCAGGAATGATCCAGTACCTTATTTTGCAAACAAAACGACTTTTGACTGTTTCGGAGTTGGCTAACAAATTTTTCGTAAGCAACAGAACAATTTATCAAGACATAAAAGCATTAGAACAAGCAGACGTTCCAATTGACATAGGGTTGTCGCAACACCATTCTACTTTTGTGGCTTAACAAATTAAATTCAAAGAAATGAGCAATCTGACAATTCAAAAATTCAGCGTTATTGGTATTTCGGCAAGAACTACAAATGAAAATGGACAAGCAGGACAAGACATTCCAACATTGTGGGACAAATTTACGAGCGAAGGAATTCTTGAAAAAATTCCGAACAAAATTGACAATTCAATTTATTGCATTTACACAGAATACGAGAAAGACCACACGAAACCTTACACGACAATTTTAGGTTGCAAAGTTTCAGACTTACAAACAGTTCCAGAGGGAATGGTTGGTAAAACTTTTGACGAAGCGAATTACACAAAAATTGTAGCCAAAGGAAAGATTTCACAGGGAATGGTTTTTAACGAATGGAGAAAGATTTGGAACTCAAATTTGGACAGAACTTTTACCGCAGACTTTGAAGTTTATGATGAAAAAGCACAAAATCCTGAAAACGCAGAAGTTGATATTTTTATAGCCATAAAATAATGACAGAATCAGATAATTTTTATTTACAACAAGACGAACCCATAAAAGGCTGTTTGCTTGCATTACGACAAATTATCCTTTCACAAGACAAAGAAGTTACAAATGCCTGGAAATATGGTATGCCTTTTTTTTGCTACAAAGGAAAAATGTTTTGCTATTTATGGCTTCATAAGTCATACAAACAACCGTATATTGGAATTGTTGAAGGTAAACTTTTTGACGAGCCATTTCTAATTCAAGAAAAGCGTTCAAGAATGAAAATAATGTTGCTCGACCCAAACGAAGATTTGTCATTAAAGACAATTGAAACTATTTTACAAAAAGCAATAAATTTCTATAAACAAGCGAAATAAAAATAAAACAAAAGGCACACACGGCTTGTGCATCGTATTGGCATTAGGCAGGCTGAATGGCTTCGTATCAACGGAAGTGCAAAATTAAACCTTCGTTCTTCGTATCAGCCGTATTGGATCAGTCGCTTAGAAGCATCAATAAATTTAGCAATGTCGTCTTTTGTTTTGTCAGCAAATTTTTCGGCTTCAAGCACATCTGCATTAAACAAGGCAATCCGCGATAGATCGCTAAATGACCGGAACTGCCTGTGGTTACCGTCCTCTACCCAACCTTCCCAAAATATCCTTTTCGCTCAATGAACTTTTGGAAAAGGTACAAAAGAGGTACAAGACATCCATAAAAACGAGGTAAAATGAGGTAAAACTGCGTCAACTGAATAACCCGCTACTTACCGATACAGAACTTTCCGAATATGGTTCCCAGTATATCCCGGTCAACCTCCACCTGGCCGGTAATGGCCCCCAGGTAGTGAAGCGCACGACGGATGTCTATGGATAAAAGATCTCCGGGAAGATGCTGTTTCATTCCCTCTTCAATAGCATTGAGGCTATCCATCATTTTAGAAAGCGCATCATAGTGGCGGGCACTGGTAACGATGCTGTTTTCGGTCTTTAAGTTTTCGCCAATCGCTTTTTCATACATCTGCTCTTTTAGTGTATCAATACCAATTTGGTGTTTGGCACTGATCGCAATTGCTGATGCCGGTAGCTGCCGGGACTGACGTTCCTGACGATCGGTTTTATTCCATACTGTAATGGTCTTTTCCTCAAAAGGTTGCAGCCATCCGATCGCTGATGGATCTGTATCAGTCACATCTACCAGGTGCAGGATAATATGAGCTTTTTCTGCATTTTGCCGGCTACGTTCGATACCCATGTTTTCTATCTGGTCTGTTGTATGTTCCCGGATGCCGGCCGTATCAATCAACCGGAACAATACGCCGTTTATATTCAGCGTTTCTTCAATAGTATCCCTTGTTGTACCGGCGATATCACTTACTATGGCACGTTCTTCATTCAACAGGGCATTTAACAGAGTGCTTTTACCGGCATTAGGCCTGCCTATAATAGCAACGCTGACCCCATTCTTAATAACATTACCCAGCCGAAAGGAATTCAGCAGTTCTGAAACCTGGAATTTCAGGTCTGAGATCAGTTCCTGAAACTGCTTCCGGTCGGCAAATTCCACGTCTTCATCGCTAAAATCCAGCTCCAGTTCTATCAGGGCAGCAAAGTTGATCAGCTGATCCCGAAGCTTATTCAGATCGCCGGAAAATCCTCCGCGCAGCTGCTGCAAAGCGGCCTGCTGCTGAGCACGGCTGTCTGCTGCAATCAGGTCTGCCACTGCTTCTGCCTGCGCCAGGTCCAGCTTCCCGTTTAAAAAAGCACGCTGCGTATACTCTCCTGCTTTTGCGTACCGCGCTCCGGCAGTTATAGCGGCTTCCAGTATTTTCTGAAGGATATAGGAAGACCCATGACCGCTGATTTCTACCACATGCTCTCCTGTATAGCTTTTGGGAGCCCTGAATAGCGTAACCACCACTTCATCTATTAACTCCGCCTCACCCTTATCGTTTTTAAAGGAAGGATGCACAATATGTCCAAAATGCACGGTATGGGATTGCTGGCTGACCAGTTTTTTGCCCTTAAAAATCTTATCGGCAATTTGTATAGCATCCGGTCCGCTAAGTCGTATAACACCAATAGCACCGGTACCCGGCGGGGTAGCTATTGCAGCAATTGTATCCTCTAAACCCGTAAGCGCATTCATGTATCAAATGTACGTATTCGCAGGCAGACGCCGGAGACCGCTGGTCTGTGCATCTGGTTTTTCCAGGCAACCTCCTGCATACGGCTCTCTTTCAGGTTGCCTGACATCCTTTATCTTTACACCGATACAATTCCTTTTATCTAAAAGATATCCAATGAAATCATTATTCACCGGGTTGTTGTTTTTATGCATGGTTCCGTTTATTGCCAGTTCCCAGCGTACACAGGCTATACGGGAATACTATCAGCTGACCGTTTATCATTATACCACCGCCCAACAGGAAGAAGAACTGGACCGGTATTTACAAAACGCATTGATCCCGGCTTTGCACAAACTGCAATTAATGAGAATCGGTGTTTTTAAGCCCCTTGAAAATGATACAGCACAGCAAAAGAAGATCTATGTGCTGATTCCCTTTCGCGGGCTGGAACAATGGGCGCAGCTGGATCAACGGCTTCAGCAGGATATTGGTTATCGCCATGCCGCCCAGAATTACATGAACGCCCCCAATAAAGCGGGCGTATATGATCGTATGGAAACCATCCTGATGCGTTCCTTTTCGGGAGCTCCCGTGCTTGAGGTACCCCAGTTAAAGGGCAGCAAAAATGACCGTGTTTATGAGCTGCGCAGTTATGAAAGCAGTACTGAAAAACGTTACCGTAATAAGATTCAAATGTTTAATAAAGGAAATGAAATAGCTATTT
>DASVMC010000826.1:0-2411 GCA_036384555.1 Niabella sp.
GATCCGGCCAGTTCGTATTCGGATAATTTAACGGGTCGCTTCCGTCTTTAAATTTTTGCAGTTGTTCATCAGAATAGATCTGGTTCATGCCTCCATCTGCATTATTATAATAAGCAATTTCATTTTGAATGGTCGCATAAGTAAATGCATCTGCTAGTTTGGGCAGCCGGGTTGGCGAAGTGAACGCTTCGTTGAAATTATAGCTGATCTGCGGCTTTCCGGTTTTTCCTTTTTTGGTGGTAACAAGAATAACGCCATTTGCGGCCCTGCTTCCATAAACGGCTGCTGAAGCATCCTTCAGAACAGAGATATCTTCAATATCATTGGGGTTTAACCTTGACAAGCCGCCTATCTGGCCCGGGATTCCGTCTACCACAACCAGCACATCATTATTCCCGGTAGTGGCCAGGCCCCGTATCAGGATACTTGATCCGTCATATCCGGGCTCTCCGCTGCGGTTACTGGCGATAAGACCCGATATGCGGCCGGCAAAACTGTTTGAGACATCCGGTTGCGGGCTTTTGCGTATTTCCGCTCCCTTCACTGATGATATGGAACCGGTCAGCGTGGCCTTTTTCTGGGTACCGTATCCGATTACCACTACTTCATCCATTGATGCAGCGGATGCATCATCAAGCGAAATATCCAGTTCACTGCTATCATTAACAACAACTTCCCGGGCGGCCAACCCAACACTTGTAAATTGCAGCCGGTCTCCCTTTGCTGCCTCAATAGTATAATGACCGGATGCATTGGTGAGGGTAGCGGTGTTTTTTCCGACAACGGATACTGTAACTCCCGGTATTCCTTCTCCTTTTGAATTGGTGACGGTTCCCTTAACAGGCCCCTGTGCAAAAACTGCCGGTGTAATAAAAAATAGTACGCCCAGCATTATAAATACACTACAAAGAGGTAGTGCGCTCTTTTTAGAACCCTTTTTCATTAAACAATCGTTTAAAATTTTTGAATTGATTTTGTAAATCTGGCCGATCTTTTAAAGCATGGAAGCAAATTTTAGTCTTCTGCGAATAAAATTATATTGCAGATGCGCCTAAACAGGGGGTGTTTTCTGAAAAAAGGGGGTGATTTTCGTATTTGTTACCGACGGGACGTGTTTTTTCTTTTTTCTGAACCCTCTACCATATAGCTCTTTTGAAACTGACGCCGGTACTTCCTTATATAGTCTGAAGGCGTACAGTTAAAGAGCTTGGTAAACTGTGTCCTGAAATGTTTTATATCATTAAAGCCGGCTTCTGTGGCAGCTTCAGTTACATTACAATTTGTATTAATAAGTAATTCAGCCGCTTTACGTAAGCGGATCATTCTTACGAAACTGCTTACTGTGTGGCCGGAGAGCTGTTTGATCTTTTTATAAAGTGCTGAATGACTTTTACCCATTTCCCGGGCCAGCATATTGATCGCAAACTGTTCATCATATAAATGTTCTTCCACTACTTTAATACACTGGTCTAAAAACAGCTTTTCACTTTCCAGCACATTCAGATCGTTCTCTTTAAGGGTCACATGGTTTAAAAAATATTGCTGCAAATGGTTCCTGGAGGTAACCAGGTTATTCACTTTTGCCATAAGCAGTTCTCTTTCAAATGGTTTTACAATATAATCTTCAGCTCCGCTTTGTATACAAAGCAGCTTCATTTCTGCCGCATCTTCGCCGGTCAGCAAAATTACAGGAATGTGTTTCAGGCGATTATCAGCCTTGATTTTTAGGCACAGGTCATACCCGTTTATGGTCCCGGGCATATTAAGATCTGTAATGATAATATCCGGCAGAACGGATACTGTCAGGTTACAGGCTTCAGTTCCCTCCAGTGCGGTAAACACCTTATAAACCGGGGAGAAGATACTTTCGATATAACGCACCAGCTTTTCATTATCATCAACGATCAATATCTTTTTCTTATCTGAAATCATTTCGCCCGGTTTGGGAGTCGGTTCGGCAAGGGGTAATTCCAGTTCTCCTGCTATTATTTCACGGGCGATCTGCTTTTCGGGCTCCTGGTGCACAATGATCCCATTTTCGGGCAGATGCTCCCTTCCCTTAAAAAGCCGGATATAAAAGACAGTGCCTTTGCCGGTTTCCGTTTCATAATGCAATTTTCCCCTGTGCAGATCTATAAAGTTCTTAACAAGGTACAGGCCCAGCCCAAAACCGGGCTTTGCCTTTGATTCGAGTGTTTTTACCTGGTAATACTGGTTAAAAATTTTGTTGCCGATGGTTTTATCAAATCCCGGTCCGGAATCCGACACCGCAATTACAACCGAATCTGTTGTATCGCTGATGCTTAGCCTGACCATTCCCTTTTCCGGAGTATACTTTAATGCATTGGAAAGAAGATTAAAGACTGCGATCTCTATTTTCTCTGCATCAGCAAAAACGGTTGTTCTTTCAT
>DASVMC010000827.1:0-3927 GCA_036384555.1 Niabella sp.
TTGACCAGGTAAAGACCAAACTGGAAGATGCCAAACTGGTAATAGGCAACGAGATCATGAAGCAGACCCGCGCCTATTTCCAGAATTCCAAGAACGCGGCGGAATCAGGCAATGAACAGCTGGATAAAATATACCGGGAACTGAAACCCCACTACGCCGTAGGGCGTAACAGCCGGAAAGAAAGAGCCATTCATGCACCCGCATAAACAGAAGTCCGGAAACGGAAGCCTGTTTTACCCGGGCTCCAGTTTCCAGACGCAGAATTACTAAAGAATACCTGTTAACATTACTGCACTCATTGCTATCATCAAACCATCTTCAATGATGGTAACAGTACTCATGGGCAGGTTAAAGACCGTACCCAGGCAGGCGCATTGTATCTTCCGTTTGTTCCATACACTTTGCAATACACCAATAATACTAAGTCCCATCACCACCAGGGTAGCCAGGTTGGTGATCGCAGGCTGAAATTTTGTTATAAAAGCAATACCCAATAACAGCTCCACGAAAGGATATATATACCCCCAGGCATACCATTTTTTTGCGATGATATCATACCCCGCATAGCTTCCGGCAAAACCTTTCAGGTCGAGCAGTTTGAAGAATGAGAAAATGAGGAAGAAGCCTCCCATGAATATGGGCATGGCGGTCATAACGGAAGGGGCGGCCGAATTAGCCGTGGCTAAAAACGTAACCAGTACCAGGTAAAAAAAGACCAGCAGTAAGGGCTTGTATGTTTGTAGCCAGGTTTTTCCATTGGTTTCCGAAACAGTATGGCTGTGCATACCGCCGTCTGCCTCTGTAATGGTGAATGCACCGGTGGCAGATATGGCTGATTGCAGTTGCTGCAACGGTATATGTTTCTGCATGGTAATGGCAGCCTGTGGTGCGGTAAGCTGTACTTCGGCAGAAGTTATATCGCCGATCTTCAGGAGTGCTGTTTTTACTTTGGCAACACAGCCGTTACAGGTCATGCCGCTGATATGGTAGGTATGTGTCATAACAATGATTTATAACACAAAGTTCCTGCTGTTGCCGTTGTGCCCTGTTATGGAATTGTGGAATTGAGTTGTAATTTTTACACCTCGTCGAGGTTGCGGCGAAGATTCTGCTTCATCGATTTATAGAAGGATGGAGAAAGCCCCGTTTGTTTTTTGAACTGGTTGGAAAGGTAGGCAACACTGCTGTAGCCCAGCCTGTCGGCGATCTGGGAGAGAGATAATTCATCATACATCATCAGCTCTTTCACTTTTTCGATCTTCTGTGCGATCAGGTATTTTTCGATGGTGATGCCTTCCACTTCTGAAAAAATATTGCTGAGGTAGTTATAATCATAGTTGAGTTTTGCGGAAAGAAGTACAGACAGGTTTACCGCAGGCTCTTCAGCGGCATGGTGGATCATGTCGATGATGATATTCTTGATCTGTTCGATGATCCTGCTTTTACGGTCATCGATGATCTCGAACCCGAGGGTTTTGAGCGCCTGGTTCAGTTGTGTATATTTTTCCGGTGTAGGCGGGGCAGCCAGCGTTACCTCACCCAATTCAATGGAAACAGGCGATAGGGATAGTTTCTCCAATTCATTTCTTACGGCCGCCTTGCAGCGGTTGCAGACCATGTTTCTGATGTATAGTTTCATGAGTTTCTCCTGTACAAAGATATTGCCGATCAAGGTTAATGGCTGCCATATTTTTTAAGGAGATCCTTTTCCAGATTATTAAATACATAATCATGTTCCTGCCTGATACCCAGTTTTTCCAGCGGCTCCCAGTAGAAACGCGGTGTAAGTATAGATGTGTAAGTGGTAATGCGGATGAGCTTGCAGTGTTGTTCATCAATCTTTGTAAAATAATAAATGGCTTCTTTGAAGCCCAACCATTTGCGGCCTATGAGATTGTAATCTATTACATCCATTTTCAATACTTTTCCTCTCTCCAGCTGTGTAATTTTTTCGGTGATGGTACCGCCGCCAAAATCTGCGTTGCTCAATACTCCACCTTTAAAATAGCAGGTGCGCGTGCCGCCCACGGTTTCTTTCTCCAGTATGCATTTGGTGGGAACAGGCAGGTCGAACAGCATCAGGAAAGGCTTTTCCGCATCGAGTGTATCTACCGACTTGATAGCATCATATACCTGTTCTGATGAGTAGGGGAATATTTTTTCGGTAGTAACTGAGATAACAGCCTGCGCATCTTTGTTGAAATAATGCTCCACGGGTGCGGCAACCAGGAAGGGTAGCAGGGGAAGCAATAAAATAGAAAAACGGTTTGTTTGCCTGATCTTCTGATACCGCTTTGCCAGGTGTGTAATGATATAACCCAGGAAAACAAAAAAGACAATCACTGGAATAGACATGGCAATACACAGCAGCCCTGAAAGCCCCGGTATGTACAGACCCAGCAGGAAAAGCATAATACCGGTGATTACGCCGCCAATCATATATTTACCCGGAGGCATGGCACCGATGGCAATGCCTAATACTACCGGAAGTAGCATGAACAATATCCAACTGTAATTTGCCAGTCCTATGAATAAGAAAGTGATACCTGTGCCAAAGAAAATGAAAGTGAGTATGATAGACAGTAAGAAACTCCTGTCAGTCAGTATTTTTTTCATGGCTGCTGTTTGTGTTTCTGCATATAATCATCCAGGAATGCGTATATCAAAGGGAGAAATTTCATTAGGATTTTGAAATTTTGGAATTGGGAAATTGAATTTCCGTAAAATCTTCCTAACCTCAATTCCCACCATGATCTCCCGAAGTGACTCACAATGATGGAAGCACGCATAGAGTATTGTTACCAGGTGGTCTGAGGTCTTGAACTGTTTACAGTACCGACTCCCCTATGCTGGCGAACCAAACGCCCAATTCTGCCTTTGGAATCAAATTCAGTAGTTGTGATAAGATCGGCTGTCCGGTAAAAAAGCTACTTTTAGGCATGGTTAAATTTCAAATCGTATCCAAATCTAACTATTAAGGGGCTGTCTATATCTGACTGCCCCTTTTTTTACTTTTCAAAAGCTTCCCCGGACAACAGTGATTCCAAAATTTCGGCAACTATATACATCTTGGGCGTAAAATTTATTGGAATTTATTATTTTTATTTTCAATATAAATTTAACTCTTATGACCAAAGGCGTATTTATCTTGCGGGCTTATGCAAAAGGGCCGGAGAACAAAGGTTTTTCAGTTGGTCCCGTTTATTATGTCGGGAACAATAAACTGGATACAGATTTTACAGCTGCGGTTCACTATAATTCAGAACACGACGCAGAAAAGGATATTGAAAATATAAACAGTGAACGACACTTCTATTTGGAAATAGTTAAGATATATCCCAAATTCTAAATAAAAACAGGCGCTAATAATTAGTGCCTGTTTTTACTTGGGTTTCTTTATTTCGATTCGATAGCCGTGTGATGTTAGGAAGTCGTACATAGCCCCGTTCTTTAATTCGCCTCGCTTATGTTTGGTTAGGAACATACGATATTTCCCCCCTTCGGCATCCTTCTGCTTTGCCTTGGCTTTAAACAGGTCGGACGCTATCAAATGTTCTATTGCTTCTTTCAGTTCCATTACCTGCCGATTAAGCGATTATAGGTCAACCTTCCTTCACTTCTCTGTAAAGAAAGATCAAACCTTTCATTATCAGCGATTTTACGGGTGTTATAACGTAATGCAAATTCGTCGCAATAACGCTGTAAATGCGATGGGCTCACCTGATGGTAAATACCGTAAAGCCCGCGCTTTAACTGGCTCCAAAAATTCTCTATGCTATTGGTATGAAACTTACCTTTCACATATTCACCCTTCCCGTGATCTACAATCACGTGGGTAAATTCGCCGTTTTTAGAGAGGTAGGCATACATACCGAGGGAATCTGAAACCATAGTAGAACCTTTCTGAACGTAGGGGTCAATCAGCTT
>DASVMC010000828.1:0-6899 GCA_036384555.1 Niabella sp.
GGTTATAGCACCTTCCAGCTGTTTTTCAAAATCGCCGCCCTCTGCTGTATCCGGTGCATTTAATACCTGGTGAATACGGGCATAGGATGCGGAAGCGCGGGCAATGAGGTTGCTCATAAAGCCGATCAGCAGGATCGGGAAGATCAGTATCGCTATATAACTGTTAAACGCCGCAAACTCACCCATTGTCATGGAGCCGGAAATAACATAGTGCCCGCCCACCGCCACTACAGCCAGAACAGCAAGGTTGGCGGTGAATACGATAATAGGAATGAGCGTTGCAAATAACCGCAAAATAGAAAGGCCTAAATTCTTTGCCTCCTCGCTGGCACCCATAAATTTATTGTACTCCTGGAACTGTGCATTTAAAACACGGATCAGCGCGGCGCCCAGGATGGACTCATTAATGACCTTATTCAGCTGATCAATCACTTCCTGCGACCGTTTAAAGAGGTGTTTTATTTTTTTAAAAACGAACATAAAGGTGAGCCCGATAATAGGGATCACGCCTAAAACGATCAGCCCCAGCCGCCAGTTGATGCTTAAAAGCAGGATGGCCGTACCAATGATCAGTACAATGGAAGAAATGATATTTACAATAGCCTGCGAAACAAAGGTCTTTACCGCATTCACATCAGAGGTAATATTCGTTAGCAATTTACCGGGGCTTGTTTCCTGTATAAAAGCATTTGTCTGGCGGGAAATTTTGTTAGCCAGCTGCTCCCGCAGATCCCTTGCTACTTTTTCAGAAGCATAGGTCTGAACAATACTTTGCAAATAGGTAAGGATGAGGATAAGGATGGCTGCACCAAAAAAATACAGCACCACCTGCTGCATCTGAAACCGGTTATGCGAAAAATCGTCAATAGCCGATTGAAAGATCTTTGGTATGATCAGGTTCAGCCCGTTGCTCAGGAAAGCAAAAACCAGCAATGCCGCTATAAGACCTTTGTAAGGTTTTAGCAGGGATATCATACTGGGTTTTGCGGGGTTGTTTTTTGCCATATTTCTTATTTATGCTTCGGGCGTTCCATATACCGAAACCCACTTTCTTTATCAGAGACGAACCGAAAAGCATTTTACTTTATTAAAAATAAAAAGAGGCTGTATAAAAGAACTGTCAGTCCGGTTCACCAATAAAAATATTGTCTTTAGGTTCCCTGAATGACAAAAAAGAGGATGTCGTGGTGAACTTGACGAACCCTGCCCGTTCCGTTCAGGCGGGCATGATTCAATTGCAAAATCACCCCTTCGTCAGGCTCAGGGTGACATTACTTTCTTTTTAAACAGCCCCACGAAATTAATATTGTAATTACAAACGGGAAGAGAAATTATTTGAATGGAGCTATTGAAGCTAAGCGGATTTTATGATCGAAGCCCTCAAATGCGTTGTTTTTTCCGCGGTTCCGCAACTTCGGAACGCAGATCAACGCAGACGGTGATTTGCCCCCTTTCAGCGCAAGTCAGCGGATTCTGCGGGAGCCTATTTCCTGCAAAATATACAGATCAACGCGGACGATGATCTATTCCATTTCAGCACGGGTCTGTTAATGCTGCCGGGCAACTTATACCTGCAATTATTATAAGATAATAAAACTGTAAAGCCCTGCCTTCATGACAAAAAAGTTTGCGCTCACAGATCCCACAGATGTACACAGAATATAGGGATCCGGTTGCTGGCTTTTTTCAGCGTAAGTCTGCGCGTTCTGCGGGATCTATTTTCCTGCGGAATACGCAGATTAACGCAGATGATGATCAGCCCCCTTTCAGCGTAAGTCAGCGGATTCTGCGGGATGCTGTTTTCCACGCTCCCGAAGCTTCGGAATGCAGGTAAAAAAACGATTATATACCATCAGGTACGGATCTCCCTTCTCATAAAAAGATAATAGGCCAATGCAAAGCAAACCATTGTAGCAGCTGTAAGACCACACAACTGAGGCCAAACGATCAACAGGCTGTCCCTCAGGGATAAAGGAGCCGGAATGGCATTGGCCATCTGCTCCATTGAAAGCGGGCCCAGACTTCTTACTGAAGGCATCAATAAGGTTGTTGTTCCGTCTGTATACAGCTGACTAGGTACAAACCTTAAAAAGGTCAGGATCACATTGTTGTATTTTGTCACTTCTTCCTGGGAAAGCAATGCCGGGTCCGGAAGAAATGCTTTTACAATAAGATTCAGGAGGATCTGATAAAAGATGGTGAAAAAAAGCCAGATGCCGATGGCCGTTAAAGCAGACGTGGCCGCCTGTTTAAAAATGACAGAAAGCAGTATGGACAGGCTCAGCCAGAAACCGATATAAATAATACTTAATATTATAAAACAGAGAATGCGCAAAAATTCCTGGGGCTCTATTTTTACACCCGTAAACAGCAGCCCGCCGCCTATCATCAATAATCCCAATGATAAAAAGAGCACGCTGACCACGATCAACGCCCCGGTAAACTTTGCCAGCAACAGGTTATCCCTGTATACCGGCTGGGCCAGCAATCGTGTTAAAGTGCCGTTATTCTGCTCGGCATTAATCGCATCAAACCCCAGCCCGATACCTAACAGCGGCCCCAGGAAGCCGATAAATACATGAAACGGCGGCAGGGTACCATCAGTAATTGTCAACAGCTTCAGGTACAGGAACAGATGATCCGGGTCACCGGCATTGCCCACCGCACGGGAAATATTGCTGAGCGAAATATACATCGACCCGAAGAAGGTCAATACCACCAGGAGCAGCAGCACAATAAACCGCCAACTGCGTATATGATCCGCTACCTCTTTCCGCACCATAACAGAAAAGGGGCTGGCATTTTCTATTTGCCGGGCAGACCGGCTATTGCTTTTTACGTTTTCTGAAAAAAGACCTTTGAAAGAAACCACTGGACTTTTCATCGGTAGTATCCAAGTTTAAATTATTTTCAAAATAGCGCTGATAAATTTCATCCAACCCATAAGCACGCTGCTGCACGCCTGTTATATTCAATCCTTTCTGCACAAAGAACCGTACCAGGTCCGGAGTAATCTGCTGGGTACAGGAAAGCTCTACCGAGCTGTTATCTACCGTTACTTTTTTAACGGTCTCCAGTTGCAGCAAGGCTGTTCCCAGCTCCGCAGGCGGGGGCTCGTTAACAGTAATGGTTACCACAAAAGGCTCACTGGCAAATAAATTACGTGCCAGGGAATCAATATTTCCCTCTGCCAGTAATTTACCTCCTACAAAAATGCCCACGCGGTCACAAACCTGCTGCACCTGGTGCAGGTGGTGCGAGGAGAGCAATACCGTAAGACCCTGCTGGCGGCTCAGCCGGTGGATGAGCGCCAGAAAATCTTTTACCCCGCTGGGATCGATCCCCAGGGTTGGCTCATCCAGTATAATGATCTCCGGTTGCCGGAGCAGTACATCGGCAAGCCCTAAGCGCTGTTTCATACCGCGTGAAAATGCTGCTGTTTTTTTATGCATGGCAGCACTTAGCCCCACATCTTCCAGCATTTCCTGCGACCGCTCTCTTACTTCCGCCTCCGGAATACCATTTAAACGCGCGATGTAAATCAGGTTTTCCAGGGCGCTCATATTACCGTAAAAGCCTACACTATCCGGCATGTAGCCCACTTTCCGCTTTACATTGATCGGGTTCCGGGTGGCATCAAAGCCGCAGATATGCGCCTGCCCCGCAGAAGGCTCTGTAAGTCCCAGCATCATCAATATGGTGGTGGACTTTCCGGCGCCATTAGGCCCCAGCAGCCCGAAGATCTCTCCTTTATTGATCTCCAGAGAAAGATCATCCACTGCTTTCAGGGAACCGTAGCATTTTGTTAACCCGTTCAGTTCAATCACAGGATTTTCCATAGCTGCTTATCGTCTTCCATATTTACGAATCAGGTAATAAATGGCGCCTATTGCTATAAGGATGATCAGGATGCCCAACCAGCCCGATAACAAGGACGTTTTGACGGTTATACGAAAGGCCGCGTTTGCATTGGCATTTGAGCTCTTTACATTAAAAGTGGTCACATAATCCCCTGCAATCGTTTTATCCGGCACCTTTACAGTGGTGGTTACATCCTGCGACTGGCCCGGCTCCAGGCGGTTGATCTTTGATGGTGCAAAAGAAGCATCCCACTGGGAGGGTGCCTGCGCAGCAAGCTCCAGGTTGTCCAGTGCAATGGTTCCCGTATTGTGCACAACAAGGTGTATAACAGTATTGCTCCCTTCCGTTACTTCATCGCTCAGTCTGCCGGTAGGCGTTGTAAGCTCTACACTATAGGAGCCTTTTACTACGGCTTCAAGATTTAATGTTGCCGTATCCGATCCTGAAACGGCCTTTAAAGGAATGGTGTATTTGCCGGGCTTGGCCACGGGCGTAGGATTTATTTCAATAGAAATATCCTGCGTTTTATTGGAGTCCAGCCGCAAAGAAGCTACCTGGCTTCCCTCCACCTTAAACGCTACATTCCATCCAATAGGCGCATCTGCCGTTAATGAATACACACTGCCATGGCTGGTACCATTCCGCAGCGTAGCATTATACCTGAATGTTTCATTAGCGGCGGCCTCCAGGTTCATCAGCCGTGCTGTAAAATCAGTTCCCTGGTGCGCGGACTGGGCAAAAGAGTAAAAGGGACTGAACAATACGAATAAAAAAAGCAGTGCATAAAATAGCTGCACGCGTTCGCTACCCTGTAGCGAGGGTTGTTTCTGTCTTGCTAACATAACATTAATAAATAATTAATAACAATTAAAATTCATTAACAAAATAATAGCTTCTCAAAATTTTTGATGTCCTTTTGAGTACAAGCTGTCAAAAGGCTTTGGTAAAGGTGCGCTAATATAAAAAAAGATTTTTTTACGAAAAAAAATTATTTGATGAGTGGTCAATCAGGTATTGGTAATGACCTTCCGGGCCTGAAAATGACTCAATGCCAGTCCGCCTAAAACCAACAGCAATCCTACTATTGTATAAATGCTTACAGGATCATGCATCCACAAAGCTGCAATAATGATCCCAAACACCGGGCTAATAAATAACCACATACCTGCTTTTACAGCATCCTGCTTCAGCAACGCCAGCCACAGTACCACGGCGCCTATGGAAACGGGTATGGCCAGCCACAGGGTGCCGCCCCAGAAATTCCAGGTAGCCTGGTTGAGCAGTGGCTTATAAGTAAGCAGGGCTACAGGTAACAGCAGCAATCCGCCAAAAAATGTTTGCCAGCCATTAATAACAAAAAGATGCATCCCCTGCCAGCTCTTTGAAGAGAAATAGATGGTGCCTACTGAATAGGACAACATACTTGCCACCAGCAGGGTCAATCCGAGAGGAGTAACGGAAGCACCGTCCAGTAAAGGCCATGCTACCACAATGATCCCCAGAAGGCAGATACCAATAGCCAGGATGATCTGGCCGGACAACGGCTTTTTTAAAAAGAAAACAGACATAAAGCTGATGAATACCGGACTTACAGCAACGGTAAGCGCCCCTATACTGGCTGTTACCTGCTGCATGGCTATTACATACAGGCCCAGGTAAACCGTAATATTCAGCAACCCGTATATGATTAACTGTCCCCATTCTTTTCCTTTTGGCAGGGGTTTTCTTAAAATACCATGCGCAATCACCAGCATGAGCAGCGCTGCCACACCAAAACGTGCTACCGCAATGATCAACGGCTGGGCTGCCTTTAAAGCAATTTTGGTAGCTGTTGATGCGGAAGACCAAAGGATCGCAAAAATCAATCCTGCCACTAACCACTGATACTTTTTTGCAGACATGGGCGCAAAATTAACAAACCCGCTGCTTTTTGAATGAATAAAGAATTTCTTTGCTTACTAACATTGGCGCCTGTTAATCTTAAAGGAAACAAGGTGCAATACCATTTTTGTGATTGGAGTGGGTCGTGATGACACCATCGCCGTCAACTTATCATTAATGGCATGTCGCTATGGCATTGCTGCAGCGACAATTTCTTCCTCCTGTCTTTGATCTTTGCTTCGCGTCCTTTAACGAGCGGGTATTACCTTATTTACAAGGGTAGCCGCTACGCGGCACCCATTCTTGCTCCATTCCTTTCTAAAACGGATAATGCCTATGGCATCCTTGCAGAAATAAAGAACATGATAATACCTCCGCTGCTCTTCCGGGGCCTTGTCTCTACGAGACAACCTATTGGTAGCCACGTAGTGGCCCCATTTTAAGGTGTGCCGTAGGTACACCCCTTCTTCATTATTGATAATAACGCACATTCGATTCTCAGCTTCGTCAAAAGCATATGGATCAACCCTTCTCAAGCACGTTTTTAATATTGCGGCGCTACGCGCCTTTCGAGTTTTTGTGATTGTTTGCTGCTACGCAGCTATGCCTTCTACATAATGCATATTAAAGCTGCAGTGCAGAGACCCGTTGGTACGTTGCTGCCTATAATACCTTTTGAACAAATAATTGTCTGCACGATCGCCTTTATACAGGGTCTGACAAATTTGACAAATTTTCCTCTAATACCTTAAATTGATGCCTATAGTGATAACACGCGCCACGGCGAAAGGCCATGAGCCGAAAAAATGTTATGCATCCGGAAACATACTATACAGGCAAAACCTTGTATCTTTCTGTAAAAGCACAGCTATGCCCACAGAAAAAGAAAAAATGCTGACAGGAGCGCTTTATAACCCCGCCGACCCGGAAGTAAATGATTTGCGTGAAAAGGCTCACCGGCTTTGTCGTGCTTACAACAATGCCGTTACCGATGACAATAAAAAAGACCTTTTACAACAGCTCCTTCCCCACCAGGGCTCCGGGCTATACATAGAGCCGCCTTTTTTTTGTGATTATGGCGAACACATCCACGCCGGGGATGCTGTTTATTTCAACACGAATTGTGTGATTCTGGACTCCGCACCCGTTACCATCGG
>DASVMC010000829.1:0-9567 GCA_036384555.1 Niabella sp.
TAATGGTACCGCTGATCATAACCGGAGCTCCTTCACTCCCATTGTCAAACCGCGCCGCTTTTTCCGGGTGCTCCCTGAAAAATTGCTTTGCCGCAAAAATGGCCGCTTTTGCATTCAGTGTATCAAAGATGGTTTCTATCAGCAACAGGTCAGCGCCTCCGTCTACCAGGCCATGGATCTGTTCCGTATAGGCAGCAACCACCTCATCAAAAGTAACCGCGCGGTAACCCGGATTATTCACATCCGGTGATAAGGAAAGGGTTTTGTTCAGGGGGCCAATAGCCCCTGCAATAAACTTAGGACCAGTACCCGGATTGGCCGATACAAACTCATCGATGGCTGCTCTTGCACATTTTACACTGGCTATATTTAATTCATATGCCAGCGCCTGCATTTCATAATCTGCCTGGGCTATGGAAGTGGAACTGAAGGTATTGGTCTCAACAATATCCGCCCCTGCCTGCAGGTATTCCTTATGAATGCCTTTGATCACCTCTGGCCGGGTAATGCTCAGCAGGTCATTATTTCCTTTTACATCACAATGCCAGTGGGCAAAGCGCTCACCCCTGTAATCGGCTTCTGTTAACCGATGCCGCTGGATCATAGTACCCATAGCTCCATCCAGTACCAGTATCCGTTTTTGCAGCAGTTCTTTTATTTTGCTCATCTTACAAAATTTTATACCTGGCAATCTGCATTGCCTTAACTGAATAACCCCAAAAAAATAAACGTGGAAAATCGCGGATGGAATTTTACGTTTATTAGTTCAGATTTTTAACAGGCTGAACAATAAACAAATCCGCCTGCGGTTGCAAAGGTACGGTTTTTTAGCTTTCAGTTATCAGCAGCCAGCTTTCAGCGCCCAGTCCGGCTTATGACTCCTATATCCGTTTCTTGCCCGCCAGAGGCTACTTTTGGGCGATGAGAAAATTGAAGGGACTATTTACTAACGAATCCTGAAAGCGATCCTGTGTTAAAGATTATCCTTTCAGATCTCTCCAATCGAAAAGTTTAATACTGACTGCTGAAGGGTGAGGGCTCAGACCTGACGGCTACTCTTACCGGCTCATATATTTCTCTACAGGCAGCCGGTTTTGCAGGCTCCTGCCTAAGGTGAGTTCATCAGCATATTCCAGTTCACCTCCGAAAGCAATTCCACGGGCGATCGTTGTAATCTGCACCGGCTTGCCCTGCAATTTCTTCTGGATATAATAAATTGTGGTATCCCCTTGTATCGTAGGATTTAATGCAAAAATAAGCTCCTCTGTTTTTTCATGTTCTATCCGGTGCAACAGGGAACCGATGTTCAACTGATCCGGGCCCACTCCGTCCAAGGGAGAAATAACACCTCCCAATACATGGTAAGTGCCGTTGTATTGCTGGGTACTTTCAATGGCAATCACATCGCGTATGGTTTCCACCACGCAAATCGTATGCTGCTGGCGGTGTGAATTGGAGCAAACAGCACAAAAATCCCCATCGGATACATTAAAACAACGTTTGCAGAAGCGGATTTCCCGGCGCATCTGCTCAATCGTACTGCTGAACTGGCTTACCGCTTCGGGCTCCTGGCGTAACAGGTGCAACACTAACCTGAGGGCTGTTTTTTTACCAATGCCCGGCAGTTTTGCAAATTCATTAACGGCCGACTCTAATAAGCTGGAAGAAAATTGCATCCTGCAAAGATACACCTGAAAAAGAACAATTTTTTCGCCCGGCTGTGTAAAGTTGGAGCATTTATAGCGTAATTACAGTACCTAAAACTTCCAAAAAGGCCTTTATCCATTCAGGATGCCCCGGCCATGCAGGTGAGGTGACCAGGTTGCCATCCACTACTGCTTCAGTAGGAGCAACAGCAACATATTCTCCGCCGGCCAATGTCACTTCCGGCCCCACAGCCGGGTATGCGGTCAGCCTGCGGCCTCTTACAACGTCTGCTGCTGTTAATATCTGTATCCCATGGCAAATAGAAGCGACCGGCTTATTGGCTTCCATAAAATGCTTCGCCAGCTCAATTACTTTTTTATCAAGACGTAAATATTCCGGTGCCCGTCCACCCGCCATACAAAAAGCGTCATATTCCGTTGCTTTTACATCATCAAAACTGTAATTCAGCTCAAATAGATGCCCCGGTTTTTCACTATAGGTCTGATAGCCGTCAAAATCATGAACAGCGGTTATTACCTTATCTCCTTTCTTTTTGCCCGGGCAAACCGCATGTACTTCATGTCCTACCATCGTAAGCATCTGGAAAGGCACCATGGTTTCATAATCCTCCGCAAAATCGCCGGTTAAGAATAAAATTTTCTTTTTAGCCATAATTGGTAGCTTTTATACTTCAATTTAATAAAAAAGAAGCTCAGGGACAAACAGTTGCCCACAATTTTACCGATCTTTTGAGCAAGTACCCTGCCAACGGTATCAAAATCCCTGTTTATTAACAATCACTAAGTATTTGTTTGTCCTTCATTTTCCTTAAAAGCAGTTATGTTTGCAAATCATATGCGGCTAAAAAGTATTTTAAGTCTATTTTTTACCCTTTTTGTTTCCCTCCTGCTTATCTATTATGGCAGTGGCTGTGCAAGTATTGTACCTCCATCCGGCGGACCAAGAGACTCCCTGCCTCCCAAGATTGTGGAAGTGGACCCGCCTAATGAAACAAAACATTTCAATAAGCAAAAGATCACTTTCCAGTTTGATGAATACGTAGATCTGAATGATGTATATAAAAACCTGGTTGTTTCTCCTTTACCTAAAACAATACCCCAGGTAGACCGGAAACTGCGCACAGTTACGGTTAAGCTGAAAGATTCATTAAGGCCCAATACCACGTATGTGCTGAATTTTACGGATGTTATTAAAGATATTAATGAGGGAAATAAAGCCAAGGACATGCTTTATGTAGTTACTACCGGTGACTATTTTGATTCCTGCCAGCTGAGTGGTAATGTAAAAATGGCTAAAACATTTAAGCCCGACTCCACCCTTACCATAATGCTGCACACTAATCTTGCCGACAGTGCAGTTGAAAAGCAACGTCCTGAGTACATTGCCAAGGTTGACAGTTCCGGTAATTTTTTGTTCCGTTTCTTAAAGCCGGGTACTTACCGGTTATATGCGCTGAAAGACGAAGGAGGCGCTTATTTGTATACAAGTCCTCAACAGGTATTTGCCTTTGCTGATTCTGCTGTGGTCATTGGGCCCGTTCCACCTGCTCCTGTGCGACTGTATGCCTATGCAGGGGAGGAAGAGGAAAAAAAAGCAACTGCTGAAGAGCAGGAACCTGATAAAAAAGAGAAACGTATAAAATTCCAGATCAATCTGCAGGGAGATAAACAGGATCTGCTGGAACCGTTTACCATGACTTTTCCGACGGCCCTGAAAAATTATTTTCCTGAAAAAATGGAGCTTTCCACTGACAGCACTTTTACTCCTGAAACCACGCACCGGTTTACGCTGGATAGCACACGCAGGATCATTACTATGAATATTCAGTGGAAAGAGGGTACCCGTTATAACCTAATATTGCCTAAAGACTTTGCATCAGACAGCCTTGACAGGGGCCTTTTAAAACCCGATACCATTAAATTTGCCGCTAAAGAGCGAAAGGATTACGGGCAGGCCCGCATCACTTTTAATAATCTGGATACTTCCGTACACCCGGTGCTGCTTGTTTCTCAAGGAAGCAACCTGAAGAATTCCTTTCCCCTAAAATCGAATATTCTTCAAATAGACCTGTATAACCCGGGAGAATATGACCTGCAGATCCTGTACGACCGTAATCAGAACGGTAAATGGGATCCCGGCGATTTTAAAAAACAGCTGCAGCCGGAATTGATTGTTCCGCTTGACCGGAAACTGAATTTTAAGGCCAACTGGACCCTGGAACCGGAAATCAACCTGAAGCCGGAACCAAGATAAATACAGGGATCTGTTTTCAGCAATTAGTTTTCAGTGACTGAGAACTGATCACTGACAACTAGCTACTCTTTATCCCGGCATCCGGGAGATGTACTTCTCAATTTCTTTGATCTGGCTTACGATTTGTGGTGTGGTGGGCTTGCAGGCCTTTGCTTTCCTAAAGAAATCCTTAGCCGCGCGGAACTCTCTTTTATTCATCATGATACTGCACATTTGCAGATAGGCAGCCGCTTCATTTTCTTTATCCGGTAATCCTTTACGAATAGCCTGGCGAATGTAGCTTTCACCCTGCCTGGTATTCCCTTTTTGCATAGCCAGCATGCCCATTTGCAGCATACTTGCTCCTTCCGCCTCTTTCATAGGCATACCCAGATCCAGGCCCTTCTTCATCATCGTTTCCGCGCCATCAAAATCCTGCTTGCTCATCGCAATATTGCCTTTCAACGTATAATATACTGAGCGGATCGGCTTGTATAAAAGGTTGGGGAATTTTATGGAATTCAATACTTTTTCTGCGCCTTCCAGGTCGCCGGACTCCATATATCCCTGTATCAGGCGTAACGGGCCAAAGAAAAAATGGCTGAAAAGCAAAATGACACCAATAAGGTACAAGGGAAAGGCCGGCCAGAAGCTACCGGCATAGTTCACATAGACACCCGCCAGAATAACAATAACACTAATAATGAGCCGGTATTTGATTAAAAAATTATATGCCTTCATTAAAAATCTTGTTTTAAGGTTTACCTTATGCTTAAGGGCTGCAAAGATAAGGGTTGCCATTGAGCGTAAAAAGGCTTATTACTATTTGATAAGGGTGTATTTTTGCACTATGATGACAAACGACGATTTACAGGTGCGCTGGTGGAACCTGGAAGCAAAGCTGGTGGAGCGTTTTGGTAAAAAGCCGGACCTGGAAACTATTCTCTTTTTAATTGGTATACAAGAGTTTGGAGAAATAAAACCTAAATTTTCAAAAGAGCAAAAGCAGGAGCTGATGCATGTGGCAGTTTGCAGTTTGCTAACTCCCAGCGGCTATTATTCCTATGAGGGAAAAGACAAGGATGGCTGGCCGCACTTTAAACAGCTAAAGCAAATGCCTGTAATGAATCCCATAGAGCAGGAGAATTTCCTGAAAGACCATGTATTGCTCTATTTCGATCAGCAGGATACCTGATCGCCTTTATTTCCGTTCTTAACCCGGCTCGTTCATGGTCCGCAGGTGCGGGCAGTTTTCGCTTTTGACAAAGCGCAGCTGAACAAGGCGCAGCCTGCCGGAAGCAGCATACCAGCAACCAGCAGACTACGTTTTAAATCAAAAATGGGATCAATGATCAGAACGGGCGTGCATCAAAATATACCCCGGCCTCAGCAATTGCCGGGTTCAGCCTTGATGACTCAATTTCAATTTTAATGGCAGCCGTTGTAATCGGGTCAAAGTGTAACAGGCGCTTATAACCAATAGTGGATTCCTGTATAAAAGGTTTCCATTGATCATCCTCTTTATAATAAACACTGAATTTTTCCACGCGCTGTCCTACTCTTATGTTTTCCTGTATGGCGAATACATTAAATGTTTTGGCCTGCCTGAATTTGAAAATGATGGCAGCAGCCGTATCTGTACCTCTGGTTGTGAAATGAGTGGCATTATTGCTGTCCAGCAGCGCCTGAGCATTCAGCCCATTCCGGCAGCTAATGGCTGCGTCTTTCAGCAGATTGGTCTTAAATAATTCTTTGCGCATACGACCCCATTCCTGCAAGGTTTTTACATCGTGTTCATTAATACGTCCGCTTTTATCGGGCGGTACGTTTAACAACAATACACTATTCATCCCTACCGACGTAAAGTAAATCTTCATGAGTTCTGCAGGCGTTTTTACTTTCTCATCCTGGTCTGCATGATAGAACCAACCCGGCCGGATGGAAACATCCGTTTCTGCAGGATACCAGACCAGGCCTTTTGCCTTGCTGATCTTTTCACGGCTACCCAGATCGTCACCCGTAAGATCACTGACGGGTTTAAACAACATACCCTGCTGCGAATTGGCCGCTACTTTATCCTGGTCAAGATTATTGGTTGTAACCACGCTCCATTCCATCCTGCGCCCGTGCCCGCTTTCGGTTCCCACCCAGCGTACATCGGGCCCCATAATAGCAATCACCGCCTGGGGTTGCAGTTTACGGATCAGCCTGTACCAGCGGTTAAAATCGTAGACCTGTTTTTTCCCATTCGGCCCCTCCCCGTTTGCGCCGTCAAACCAAACCTCATCTACCTTTCCATATCCGGTCAATAATTCTGTAAGCTGCTGTACAAAAAAATCGTTATACGCATCTGTTCCATAAACGGGGCTGTTCCTGTCCCAGGGTGAGAGGTAGACCCCAAATCCCATTCCCAGTTTTTTACAGGCGGTTGCCACTTCTTTTACCACATCCCCGTTCCCGTTTTTCCAGGGACTGCTTTTGACAGAGTGCAGGGTTGTTTTTGTAGGCCATAAACAAAAGCCATCATGGTGTTTGGCAGTAATGATCACCTGTTTAAACCCCGCATCTTTCATTGTTTGTACCCACTGTAATGCATCCAGTTCCGCAGGGTTAAAGAGCGCGGGATCTTCTTTTCCATCTCCCCACTCTCTTCCTGTAAAGGTATTGATCCCAAAATGAAAGAAGGCGGTCAGTTCCAGTTGTTGCCACCGCAGCTGCCGCGGGGTAGGTACAATATTCGCTGCTCTTTGGATGATCTGCTGTTCGGATTCACCCGGTAAAAGCTGTACATAATTCTGCTTTTGGGCAATTCCTGCACTGTAAAACAACAGCAGCCCTGTTATAAAAAGAATGTGTTTGCTCATAAAATCTATTTTTTTTAAAAGAGATGCAAATGAAACCGGTATTAATGGAATGTGCGCGCACGAATCACAACAGCACCCTGGTTGTATCCCCGTTCCGGTCAGCGCGGGCACTGACCGGAACGCGAAGAGATAGCCGTTGATAAAAATAATTTTGATACCGGTTCCTTTTGATTACCGGCAATAATACATTATTTATTGCCCCCAGCCGGGATTTTGGATAATAGCCCCTTTTCCCAGGTTAATCTGATCCTGTGGTATCGGATTGAGGTACAGCTTATCATTCCATACACGCATGGGTATGGTATAGGGCGCTATTACCTGCTTGCTTTTCCCATCCCGGTCATTAATAGTTGTAAGGTTCACTCCCTTAAAAATATTGGAGTTATAATAATCATTATATTCATTTCTTACATCCTGACTGGCTACTATTCCATATACTGTTTTTGGGTTCTCAATTAATTTTCCTGCGTTCCACCTTACAATGTCATCCCAGCGAAAGCCTTCAAACGCCAGTTCGATCCTGCGCTCCCGCCTGATTTCATAAATGAGTGGGGTCACAGCATACCCATACCTGGATTTACCCGCAATGGTAGTTGCATTTGGGTCTGCCGGAGGGCTAAGTGTTAACCGGGCCATTTTACCACCGGGAAGGGAAGGCTCGTCTAACCGGGCACGTAACAGGTTAATGGAGTTATCCAGATCTGTTTGTGTAATGGTTCCCAGTTCAGCTAACGCCTCGGCATAGGTCAGTAAAACTTCTGCATAGCGGAACACGAACATATCATACGTGGTTTGATTGGCTTCGTTTTGCTTGGTAATGGGACTTCTGAATTTATATGCCAGGTATCCGGTAGGTGTGCTGCTGGAAATCGGAGACAAATAATTGGAAACAAGGAAGCCGTTATTGATATTGTTGGGTAAAAACCGGTTATCGATCATATTGCGCAGGCGCGGATCCCTGTTCTGAAACTCCACAGCGGCAGAGTCATCCCCTTTATACCTGGTACTGAGTGCTATCGGCAACCCGTCATCACACAAGAAATCTTCAATCAGGTCCTTACTAACTCCTACGTTGGGCTCACCCACGGTTCTGGACAAACCGCTGGTCAATACATCAAGCACGTATATTTTGGGCATCACGCACTCTTTATTTGGGGTCAGGTCTTCTGTAATAAACTGTTCCCGGTAATATAATGGATAATCCCTTGTTGCATGTGTTCCGGTTTTCGCATCTACCAGGTCGCCGTTCTTATAATAATACAATGCCGTTGGTTTGGGGATCTCGTAAAGATTGCTTTGCATGATCTGTTTGGCAGCAGCTACTGCATTATTCAGATATGCTTCCCAGCCGCTGTTATTCCGATACTTCATCCAGGTACCCTGGTAGAGATTTACCCGGGCCAGCATTTGCAGGGCTGCATATTTATGCAACCTTCCCAGTTCTGCCTTATCGGGTGTGGGTAAATTCGCTACCGCAAAGTTCAGATCAGCTATGACACTATCAATCACCGTTTGGCGGGGCGTTCTGGGCTTGTACAGGAAAGCACTGTCGTTCGTGTTCAGATCCTGATTGATCCAGGGGACATCTCCAAAGCTTTTTACTTTATTAAAATATTCGTAGGCCCTGAAAAATTTTATTTCTCCTACATACTGATTAATTACAGCCGGATCGTCAACCACCTCCTGGTAATGCGTTAAAAAGTAATTAGCGTTCCGTATATATTGCCAGTCACTATATGCCCAGCCACCGCCCTTTGCCGGCACTACCATTTGGTTATACAGGAATGCATTGGGTGTATTAGGCACACAATTGTCACTCTGGTTATCAGATGTGCTTGTAGGCACGGATAGCCTTCCATAAAAGTTATTGCAATATAATTTCAGGTTGTCTACACTTTTCCAGAAATTAAGATCGGTAATGGCGTCCTGTGGCGACCTGTCCAGGACCTTTTTACAGGAAGTACCCAGCGTCAGCAACGCAATTATGTATAATAAATATTTTGTTCTCATCTGTATAATTTTTATCTACCACTCTTGTGGATGCTATTAAAAATGAAGCGATGCTTTTATAACCGGTTATTTTAACGCGATCGTTAAGCCAGCTGACCAGGATTTGGTAACCGGATAACCCAGCAGATTCAGGTTTTCGGGATCGTATAACTTAGACAGCTTGGTAAAGGTCAATACATTCTGGCCTGTTACGTAAAACTTTACGGAGCTGATGCGGGCCCGCTCCAGCCAGGGTTGTGTAATCGTATAGCCTATTGTAACCTGCTTTAAGCGCAGGTAAGCTGCATTTTGCATATAACGGTCCGTACCATAACCAAAACCACCACGGTTCCCGTGCGCGCCGTCTATATAAGGGCGGGGCAGGAAGCCGTTAGGATTTTCGTAGGACCAGTAATTCAGCGCTGCTTCCATGGGCACATCCCATTCGCTGGCGATACCATAGTAACGGCCATCCGGCATCCAGTCTCTTTTGGCTACACCCTGCAGAAAAATATCCAGGTCCAATCCTTTCCATGAAAAACCTGCGGTAACACCATACTGGTACCGCGGCGTTGAATTACCGATGATGCGTAAATCACCACTGGAATCGGCAGTGGCTTTGCCGCTCGTTATTTTTTGATCTCCGTCCAGGTCAAGATATTTTACATCTCCGGCATGCCATGTACCACCGTACAACAACGACTGGTCAATGGGATAAGCCGCGGCTTCGGCATCAGACTGGAACAGGCCGTCAGCTTTTAATCCCCAGATTTCACCGATATGCTCGCCCACATAATAGGAGCTATTATCGGTG
>DASVMC010000830.1:0-3883 GCA_036384555.1 Niabella sp.
GTAGACAAAAGCCCTGATAATTTCCAGCAAGAGCAGCAGGGGAATGATCGGATAAATGAGCTGTTGGATTCCCTGCAGTGTGGCTAAAGAACTATAATCGTTTTTTTTAACCATTTCAATAATACCGCCGATACCAAAAAAGCCGATTAATTCGTTATAAAATGTTTGAAAAATACTCATGACAATGCTCTTAAAAACCAGATAAATGATTCAGGACTTTTAAAGGTACATATTTTTTTGTAAAAAGAGTAGCAATTACAGCGGAGGAGAAGCCGGGTACTAATGTACCCGTTTCGTAATGGATTGGAGGGGGCAAGGTTCTGTGTGACCATTGCCGGGTTGCTTTTTTAACAATTAGTGAGCATTTTTTACAGCCTGTTCTTTTTAGTAACTTTGTAAAGCCGGTTATTCTTAAAACCGGATTACAGTCGTTTTTTTAAAATGATAACTATGAATGATCAGTGTGCAACAGATGCCGTTGCTGATTTTAATGCTATTCTTGAGGCATTGTATCAAAACAAGGAAAGCGCATCCCTGATCATAGATCAGGACGGATGGGAGCGGGCTGAGGGGGTGATTAAGGTATTGCAGCTGGAAGCGCCTGCATACATGGTGCTGGACAACGGAGCAACCATTTATATCTCAACAATAGTGGCCGTTAACGGAATCTTTAAGATAGGAAGTACCTGTTAGGGCAGGGTAATTGTTTTTCGGGTACTTCTATTGAAAAAAATTCAACAGAAGCCGTTCTTTTTAAAAAATAGTAAAACTGGCAAAGAGCTGGTTACATATGCTTAATTTTGCGCTTCAATTGATCTAAAATTTTCAGATTCAGTATGGAAAGAGTGTATAATTTTTCAGCAGGGCCATGTGCTTTACCGGAGGCAGTGCTATTAAAAGCACAGAAAGAGTTATTGAACTATAACCATACCGGGATGTCGGTTATGGAAATGAGTCATCGTTCCAAAGAGTATATGGCAATTATTGAATCAGCCGAGCAGTTGTTTAGAGAACTGATGCAGGTCCCCGACAATTATAAAGTACTGTTTCTTCAGGGGGGCGCCTCCAGCCAGTTTGCGATGGTGCCGTTAAATTTATTGAATCGCAGTAATAAAGCGGATTATGTAAATACCGGCGTATGGTCAACAAAAGCTATTAAAGAAGCAGGAAGGTATGGAGCTGTAAACGTGGTGGCAAGCTCTGAGGATAAAAATTTTAGTTATATTCCAAAACTGGATCCTTCAAAATTTGATCCGGATGCAGATTATTTTCATTTTACTACGAATAATACCATATATGGCACCCGGTATAATGAGTTGCCCGACACAGGCACTGTGCCGTTAGTAGGGGACATGTCTTCCGATATCTTATCCAAATATTATGATGTAAAAAAATTCGGGCTCATTTATGCCGGCGCGCAGAAAAATATGGGACCGGCAGGAGTTTGTGTGGTCATTGTAAGGGAAGATTTGCTGGGCAATGCTATGGATTTTACCCCTTCCATGATGAATTATAAAAATCATGCGGACAATGGGTCAATGTTTAATACGCCACCAACATATGGGATCTACCTGTGTAAGCTGGTATATGAATGGTTAAAAGATCAGGGCGGTGTGGCGGCTATTGCCGAGGTGAACATTGAAAAAGCAAAAGTGCTGTATGATTTTCTGGATGACTCCGCGCTGTTTAGCGGTACGGCTGCGAAGGAAGACCGTTCTATTATGAATATACCTTTTATTACAAAAGAACACCGACTGGATGACCAGTTTTTGAAAGAGGCCGCAGCCAATGGTTTCGTAAACCTGAAAGGGCACAGGACCACCGGTGGTATGCGGGCCAGCATTTATAATGCCATTTCTTTATCTACTGTGCAAAAGCTGGTCGATTTTATGAAGCAATTTGAACAGGCAAATGCCTGAACGCATATACGTACAGTAACTGGTTAAAGCCTTTGGTAGTGCCAAAGGCTTTATTTTTTATCTTTACTGTATGTTGCATCCCCTGATTGCCACGATACGGCGTTTTATTGCTTTTCCCGATGCGGAAGCAGATCATTTGCTGTCCTTTTTTTCCGAAAAAAAGTATAAGCGGGGGGCAATTTTACTGGAAGAAGGTTGTGTTGCCCATGAGGTGTTTTTTATCATGAAAGGAGCCGTGCGGCAGTATTTTTTTAATGAGGAAGGACAGGAGCGTACCTGCAATTTATCACTGGAACAGGAGTTCATTACGGACCTGGAAAGTTTTTCCCGGCAATCCCGTTCGGCCTCTTCCATCGTTGCACTTGAACCTACTGAATGCCTGGTGATTTCCTGTGTAGGGCTAGTGACCGCCATGAAGGCATCTGCAGCTACGGCCGAGTTCTTCCGGATAGTGGTAGAAAATGTAGCGGCTCAGAATATCAGGAGAACAAAGTCGCTTTTATCCCTTTCTCCTGAAAAGCAATTTACAGAGCTGCTTCGGGAAAAGCCGGATTTATTGCAGCGGGTCCCCCAGCGCTATATTGCGCAGTACCTTGGCATTGCACCCGAAAGTCTCAGCCGGATCCGTAAACGATTATTGATCGCGCATAAATCTTAACCCAGATCATCATGAAAGCCTTTGTTATTGAATAGCTTTGAAAAAGTAAAACAAATGATATGCAGGTTATTTTAGGTGCAGGTGGCGATATCGGAAGGTTCCTGGCAGCTGATTTAAAAGAATATACCAACAAGATAAGGCTTGTTGCCCGGAATCCTCAAAAAGTCAATGCCGATGATGAATTATTTGCAGCAGATCTGACGGACAGGAATGCCGTAACCAGTGCCTTACAAGGTGCTGAAGTGGCTTACCTGGTAGCGGGGCTGCGTTATGACACGGTTGTCTGGGAAAAGCAGTGGCCCGTAATACTGCAAAATGTTATCGAAGCCTGCCTGGTGCACCAATGTAAGCTGGTTTTCTTTGATAACGTGTATCTGTATGCGAAAGACGCCATACCGCATATGACAGAAGAAAGCAGGGTAGATCCTCCTTCCAGAAAAGGAAAAATAAGGGCACAATTGGTACAAATGATCAATGAAGCCGTTCAAACAAAAGGACTAACGGCGCTCATTGCGCGGAGTGCCGATTTCTATGGCCCGGGAGCAAAAAATGGTATTTTGAATATCCTTGTAATTGAAAATTATAAAAAGGGCAGAAGCGCTAATTGGCAGTCGGATGCTCAAAAAGTACACAGTTTCACCTATACTCCAGATGCTGCAAAAGCTACGGCACTATTGGGGAATACCAGTAGCGCCTTTGGCCAGGTATGGCATTTACCAACATCTTCCGAAAAGTTAACAGGTAAGGAATTCATTGAATTGATTGCCCGGAAAATGAAGGTGAAACCAAGTTATTTTACACTTTCTTCTATTGTATTATCCCTGGCAGGTCTTTTTTCAAAACGGATCAAAGAATTAAAGGAAATGCAATATCAAAACAACCAGGATTATTATTTTGATGCATCAAAATTTGACCGGGCGTTTCAATTTACAACGACCGCTTATGAAAAAGGCATTGAGCAGATACTGGCAGGCTAAATCATTTTATGTTCCATAGCAAGTTTAATTACAGAGAACATATTGCTGGTCTGAAATTTCTGAATAATATTTCTGCGATGGGTTTCCACTGTCAATTGGCTGAGGTATAGTTTATCAGCAATATCCGTACTGGATAAGCCGTCTGCAATTAATTTCAGAATTTCTTTTTCTCGTTTTGTAAGCGATGGGATCCCTTCCCAGTCATTGGGTGCCGGGCGCGACATGATTTCTCTTGCTTCGTTGCTAAGGGCCTGTTCTCCTTTCATTCCTTTTTCAATACAGTCCAGCAGTTCTGCAGCAGATGCGTTTTTTAATAAATAACCATTAGC
>DASVMC010000831.1:0-3263 GCA_036384555.1 Niabella sp.
AAAAATAAAAAGCTGGTACAGGATGTTGATAAAGTAAACAACCGGATTGATGGACCCTCAGGTCCCTACTGGATGTATTCAGAGGTGTCAATCAAAAAGGGAAGAAAGCAATACGCGTATCTAAAAACAAAAAACGGAACGGACAGCCTGTTTCTTTTTGAGAAAAAGGGAACTCAACCGCTTTATGGCTTTTCCAGACTGCTGGGCGATAAATTATATGTACTAAAGGGGGATTCTCAAATGTACATTCTGAAAAGAGCAAAGGATGAAAAAGCGCTTTTTCAGATAACGAAGAGAGCTATAGGGGCAAACCCGGTGCTGGTCAGGCGGAGTAACAGTGACGAAGTCTTTGTTACCAACACAAAGGGCATTATATATGTTTTTGATGCTGAAACGGATCAGTTTAAGTATCAGATATCCGGTGACTTTTTTGCCAATTCTTATTATAAGGACAGGGAAGGCAATATATGGATCGCAACAATGGACAAGGGATTATTGCTTTTTGGTAAAAGTAATATCAATATTAAAAGACCATTCCCGGCCTTGTCCATCAAAAATAGCCTCCGGGCGCTCTTTGTTGAAAAAAGCGGAGCCATTTATGCAGGAAATAATTACGGGGATATAGCCGAATTATTCCCGGGCAAAGCTGCGCGGATCAGAAATATTAATTCAGGTGGTAATGCCACAAAAGTACTGGGGATCTTAACTGCGCATAACAAGGTTTTTGTTTTTTCCGATTGGGGGTGCATGGTCAATTACGAAAGATTTATACGGCTGAACGGAGCTGAAACGCTTATCAATTTAAAAAGGGGCATGCTCTTTAATGATAGTATTATTATCGCTGCCGGAGTCAGCCAGCTGGGAGGCTTGTATAAGATCAATGTCATAACAGAGTATGCAACACGTCTGAATGTTCCTTTATTAAGAATTACTTGCCTTAAGTCGCAGGGAAAGATAATCTATGTAGGTACTACAGAAGGGTTGTTCCAGTATGATTATGAAGGGAACAGGCTTTCTGAAATTGGCGATAAAAGATCTTTCAAAGGACAAAGGATCCTTTCTATGGATATAACGCCAGAGGGGCTGCTTTGGGTATCTACTGCAAGCAACGGGATCTTTGTTATGAAACAAAACCAGATCTTCTATCACATCAATGAGAACCAGTTCCTGAATTATCCGGCCATGAAGTTACAGACATTCGATAAGGCGGGATCTATATGGGCCATTACCCGGAAAGGGATCAATTGTATAAGGTATCAGAACAGCAATACGGCATTTTCCTATAACGCCATCAGCATTAATCAGCGGGAAGGGGTCGCAACAAACCTTATTAATGATATATTTTATTGCAAGGACTCCGTATACCTGGCCACAGAAAGTGGCATTGTCATCATGCCTTCTGATATAAAAACGCTGGTGCAGGATATAAAGACCTACCTGGTTGATGTGAAGATTAACCAGCGGATCGCTCCTGTGACTACTGCCTATCAGCTGACCAGCAACCAGGGAACGGTTACGCTTACATTTTCCGGGGTAAATCTTCAGGGTTTGCTGGATCATTTTGTTTACTGGCTGGATGACGATACCATACCTAACGAAATCATCGGGAATACGCTGAACCTGCAGCTGGAAGCCGGTAAGCATACAATCAAGGTAAGAGCTGTGGATATTAATAAACAGGTTAGCAGTAGCGAGCTGGCACTGAATTTTAACAGGGAAATTCCTTTTTATAAACACTGGTGGTTTGTCTTTCTGATCGCCACACTTTTATCCGGGTTGATTCTTTTTATATTTTACAGGTTGAGGATCATGAAGCAGAAAAGGATGCATAAGCAGCAGCAGCGGATTGAAAACGAACGGAACCGGATTACAGAAGACCTGCATGATGATATCGGCTCTTCTTTAAGCAGCCTGAGAGTTTATAGCGATGTGGCCGGAAAGCTGATTGAAAAAGATACAGAAAAAGCACGGTACCTGCTGGATCAGATCTCAACCAATACTTCAAAGATCATGGAAGATATCGGAGACATAATCTGGAGCCTGCGATCAGATAAACATTCCCTTTTCAGCATAGACAGCCGTATCAAAAATTTTGTAAGTGAAGTTCTTGGAAATAAAGACATTGATTACTCCATTAATATAGCGCCAGCTGTAAACGAAACAATACAACACATAACAGCACGGAAAAATGTTGTGCTGATCGTAAAGGAGGCTATTAATAATATAGTAAAATACAGTAATGCCAGCCGTGTAACGGTAGATCTTTATATACAGGAAGGTGTTCTTTCCATTGAAATAGCCGATAACGGGAAAGGATTTAATGAAAAGGAAATCAAAAAGGGCAATGGCTTACGCAACATGCAAAAAAGGACCAATGAACTCAACGGAAGCTTTACCCTTTTTACTGAGCCGGGCAAAGGGACCCGACTTTTGGTAAAACTGCCTGTCACGAATATTAGTGACAAAAGTTAACAACTTACTATTCTATTTTTGCAACACAATGCCGATCAGGGTTTTTATATATGATGATAATATAGCAAGACGGGATAGTCTTAAAAACCTGATCCAGTTTACTGATGAATTTGAGTATGCTGGAGAGGCGGAAAACTGTAAGAATGCCGTTGCTGAAATGGAAGACACACAACCAGACGTTGTATTGATGGATATCAATATGCCGGAGGTAAATGGCCTGGAAGGCCTAAAAAAGATTAAAGCTGTTAATCCGGAAATTAAAGTGCTTATGCAAACCGTTTTTGATGACAGCGATAAGATTTTTACCAGTATCCGCAATGGCGCCAGCGGGTATATTTTAAAAACCGATTCTTCGCAAAAACTGCTGCAAGCTATGCTGGATGTGTACAACGGGGGTGCCGTTATGAACCCGGGTATTGCTACAAAAGTGCTGGATTATTTTAAGCCGTCCGTTTCGGCAACTACTTTAAGTGACCGGGAAACAGAGGTGCTGAACCTTCTTGCCAACGGGTTAAGCTATAAGATGATTGCGGACAAACTGGGTGTATCCTTTAATACGGTCAGCACGTACACTAAAAGAATTTATGAAAAGCTCCATGTAGCTTCATTAGGTGAAGCCATCTCTTATTATTACAAGCATCTGAAATATGATTAAAACCTATCGAAAGATACCCTTTTTACTGTTCTACCAAACAAAGCCATCAATTTTGATGGCTTTATTTATTAACAGGCAGGTAGCTCATGCTTTCTTTTGCAATTACTGCAGCTGTACTTTTCCGAATTCGCTTCGG
>DASVMC010000832.1:0-6078 GCA_036384555.1 Niabella sp.
TTGTAAATACCATAAACGCCCGCCTGCGCATCACTGGGTGTTTTGTAAAAATCTTCTGCCGAAAAACTGCTGACCGGCTTTTTATCCAATACCTTTTTGGTACAGGCGGCAAAAAGCAAAGGAAGCGTCAGAAATGCGATCGATTTTATAAGTATGATTTTCATATTCTCTGTATTAGAATTCAACATTTAATCCGAAAATAAACGTGCGGCTTTGAGGATACGATCCTCCGTCAATACCTATCCGTAAGCCGCTGAACGAGCTAACATCAGGATCATACCCGGTATAGCGAGTCCAGGTGATCAGGTTTTCACCCGATGCATATAATTTTACATTGCTGACCTTTATCTTTTTAAGCAGCTGCTGTGGAATATCATAAGACAAACGCACTGTTTTTAGTTTCAGGTAAGATCCGTCATAAATCCAGCGATCAGAAACCCGGCTGTTTGTTGTCAGCGGATCATTATAAATAGGACGCGGATAATTGGTAACATCCCCCTGCTCCCGCCACCTGTTCAAAGCATCCCTGGACACATTATTGTAGGCTACCACCGAATTCCTTAACTGATTAAGGATGCTGTAAATAGCATTCCCGTTCGAAAACTGGAAAAACACGCTCAATGAAAATCCTTTGTACGAAAAATCATTGGTAAAGCCACCGGTATAGTTCGGCTGGGCATTCCCGATTATTTGCTGATCTTTGGCATCAATCACATTATCGCCATTCACATCTTTCCAGATCGGATCACCACCGCTATAAATTTTCCCGTTAGAAGAACCATTTCTCACCTGGTTTACATTATCCGCATCACTTGCATATACTCCCAGGAACTGATAGCCATAGAAGACACCAATGGGCTGACCTACTTTTAAAATATGGTACGCGCCGTTCTGGATATACCCATTGGTGAGGACCTCATCCGGAAGGCTGACTATTTTATTACGGTTCATCCCTATATTAAAACCGGAATTCCATTTGAACGGCCCTGTAAGATTATGGGTTGTTAAAGCGGCTTCCAACCCTTTATTCTGTATTTTACCAATGTTTTGTGTAATGGTACCAAAACCCGTCGTTTCCGGTATCGGTACATCGAACAGTAAATTATCCGTATTTTTTATATACACATCCCCCGTTAAGGATACCCTGGAGTTGAACAGGGAAAGATCCAGTCCCAGGTCATATTGTGTGGAGGTTTCCCAGGTTAGCCCCGAGTTGGGCATCACCGTTGGCGCAGCTCCTGAATTATCCAGATAGTTGGCGCCGATCGCAAATTCTCCCCTGGAAGTATAATTCCCGATCGCTTCATTACCGGTTTGTCCTACACTCAATCTTAATTTACCATCATTTAAGAAATCCAGTTGCTGCATAAAGGATTCTGCTGAGAAGCGCCAGGCTGCAGATACAGACGGGAAATAGCCAAAACGGTTATTCTTACCAAATCTGGAGGAACCGTCTGCTCTCAGGTTTGCCTGGAACAGGTATTTACTTTTGTACCCGTATCCCACTCTTCCGAAATAGGAAGCCATGCCATGCTCTACGGTAGTGTTCACCGCCTGGTTGGAAATCGTTCCGGCCCCGTTTAACGTGCGTATATTATCACTTGCAAAATACATTCCATCCAGCCCTGTGGTTTCCAGCTTCCAGGCCTGTTCGCTAAAACCGGCCAGTGCGGAAATGGTATGCACATCATTAATGATTTTGTTATACGTAAAATAATTTTCATTTGCCCAGGTAAAGTTGTTGATCGCTCTTACAGCGCCTGAATTATATCCCGGCCGGTAATCGATCGTACTGGGTAAAAAATCATCTTCTTTCATAGACATAAAGTCGATACTCACACTGGTGCGGAACTTTAATCCGTCCAGGATCTGGTATTCCAGGTACTGATTACCGATAAGGCGGTTGGTCGTATTCAGGTGTGTGGCTTCCAAAGCCAGTCCCACCGGGTTTCTTTTACCGTTAAAATAATAGATCGGAGAACCGTCAGGATACGTTAATGAATACGTGGGCGGCCGTACCAGTATGGATTGCACCAAGCTGTTATTGCCATCGCCGCCGGCATTAATCCGGTTATTGCGTTCGTTACTGTAAAGAAAGTCGTACCCGATCTTCAATTTGCGCGATATGTTGAAGTCAGTATTCAGACGGGAAGTGATCCGCTTATAGTTTGAGGCCAGGAAAATACCGTCCTGATCCAGTATCGACGTGCTGAGTGCATAACGGGCTTTTTCACTACCGCCACTCACCGAAAAATCCAGCTGCTTTTGACCTGCTGTGCGATACATTACATCTTGCCAGTCCACATCGCCGCTATTCATCGGGTTGAGGGAGTCCAGCACCGACCAGTGGGGCACGGTAGGCACTGTTGCATTATTGTAAACATCCAGGTTGTGATAGGCATCTAAAATATTGAAACGCCACTGGGATGCATTTAATACATCCAGGAACCGGGTAATGGTGCTTACACCCGCATAAAAATTTAAATTGATCTTCGGTTGACCGATCTTCCCGTTCTTTGTTGTTATGATCACCACACCGTTAGCCGCCCTTGATCCGTAAATAGCAGTAGAAGCCGCATCTTTCAGCACTTCAATCGATTCAATATCGCTGGGATTGATATAGGACAGCGGGCTCAGGCCGTGCGATTCAAAACCGTTCAACTGTGAAATTGAGGTCGTTTCTATTGGAACTCCATCCACAACATACAGCGGGTCATTTCCTGCATTGAGGGAAGATTGCCCTCTTACTGTTACCGAAATACCGTCCCCCGGCGCACCCGAATTGGATACTACCTGTACGCCCGCCATGCGCCCCTGCATGGCAGACAGCACATCCTTTACCGGCGTATTGGCAATATCGCGGGCATTAACAGAGGTTATAGCTCCCGTAAGATCCCTTTTCTTCTGCACCCCATACCCGACAGCCACCACTTCGTCCAGGTTGGTAATGCTTTTTTCCAGGGATACATTGATCTGCGTTTCATCGCCTACGGTTATTGCTCTGGATTCATATCCGACGAACGAAAATTCCAAAACAGCGCCCCGGCTTGCGGCAATTGTGTACACCCCCGCCGTATCTGAATACACGGAAATGGTTCCGTTTTTAACGGAAACGGTTACACCGGTAAGCGGTTCCCCGCTGTCGGCATCCGTTATTTTTCCTGATAATTTTTCCTGGAACCGGCTGATACCCGAAGCCGCCGCCGGCATAACCAGTACCAGCAACAGCACCGGCAGCACTGAACTCATAAAAGAATGCAGCCAGCTCCTTTTACAAAAACGCATACAGTTGTTTTTAATCATAATGTGAAATTTTGTAGCAATCAATTTTATGGGAAATACCAGGACTACAATTCCTGGCTATATTGGATACAACGCAGGCAATTCAATCTTATAAAACCACTCGAAACCACTCAGGTACAATCGCAGGATCTTTTTTTTAACGGGAACAGTTCCAATCAGGAGACAAACATAAAAAAACGAAATCAATTAGACAAACGTTTGCGTAATTTTTTTTTAAAATTTATTTATAGCTTAAAAAATTGTGGTACCTTTATTAAAGGACTGTTCTTGTATTTTTATATTAAATTAATAATCAATAAAATATAAGTTTATTTTTTGTATATAACGTACAGATAAACTTCAAACGATTACACAAACGATTGCAAAAAACAGGCAAATGGCACATTCGAAAATCACGATCAAAGAGCTGGCAGAAAAAATGCAGTTGTCTATTTCCACCATTTCCCGGGCATTGCATGATCATCCCAGCATCGGAAAAAAAACAACCGGTGAAGTAAAGAAACTGGCAAAAAAACTGGGGTATTTTCCCAACGCTATTGCTTCCAATCTCAGGCGCAACAAATCCCAAACGATTGGTGTGATAGCTCCCCGTATCGATATTTATTTCCACTCACATGTGATCAGCGGCATTGAAGAGGTTGCCTATAAAAAGGGCTATAATGTAACCATTTTCCAATCGCACGACTCGCTGGAGCGCGAGATCAGGATCACCCAGATCCTGCAATCAAAAATGGTGGACGGGGTGGTTGCCTGTATCGGGCTGGAAACGACCGACTGTGCGCATTTTGCCAAGTTTAACGAGCTGAATGTACCGCTTGTTTTCTATGACCGGGTGAGTAAGAACTTTGATGTCAGCAAAGTCGTTATCGATGATTTTGAAGCCGCTTTTAAAGCAACCGAGCATTTAATAGAACTGGGGCGTAAGCAGATCTTTCATATTGCGGGGCCACAGTCTACCGACATTTTTAAAGCACGGCAGGAAGGGTATAAAGCAGCGCTGGCAAAGCACAATATAATGTTTAGCCATAAAATGATCCGGCACACCACTGAGCTCAGCTATGAGGAAGGAGCCAGTTGTGCAAAAAAAATCCTTACATCGGGCATGCTCCCTGATGGCATCTTTTGCTCCAATGATTATACTGCAATAGGCGCCATCCAGGTATTTAAAAAAGCAGGGCTCACCATTCCGGAAGATATTGCCGTAGTGGGCTTTAGTAATTATCCCATCTCAAAAATCCTGGATCCCACCCTTACCACTATTGATGACCGCGCATTTGAAATGGGCCAGGCAGCTGCCAAATTAATTATCCGCCAGATAGAGGATCATGATAATACGATCGCAACGGAAACCATCGTCCTTAAAACCAACCTTGTGGTCAGAGACTCGACCACAACCCGCAAGGATACCGGCCTTTAAGGATCCATCCGGATGGAAGTCAGCCCCGTGCCCGGCTCACCGGTAACAGGTACAGCCGCAACGATCTGCTGCAGCTATACCATTCTTATCAGGCCGGGTAATTGCACCGAAACTGTGTTTTCGTATTCCCCGGTCTTACGTTTTAAGGATTCATGTTACTGTAAACCTTCGTTCAGGGATTGCATTGCCGTTTCCAGTACCCGGTCCTTGCCGGCAGCTATATCTTCTTTCGTGTTGACCGCGTATTGAACGGGAGCGATACCCTTTCCTTCTTCGCTGGCACCTGAAGCATTCCGGTAGTCACCCACGCTTACAAAATACAGCCACCCGTTCGGTAACTCCCGGGATATTACATCAGAAAATCCGCCGGCAGTCGTGTCTCCTATCTGTTGTACGTGTTGTTGTGTATTCATTGCCCAGGTAAATGTTTCGCCGGCGCTGGTGGTCCATCTTGTTGTAAGCAATACGACAGGGTGCGTATACCGCTGTGCCGCATCAGGCACTACGTACCACGATTCAGGAGCAGTAAAAGCGTCATGCCCGGGACCGCTTTTCTTCCGCACGGTCATGAACAGTTTTTTTTCAGTGGCAAAACGGCACGCTACATAACGGCTTACCACATCATCTCCTCCTCCATGATTACGAATGTCCATCACCAGTGCCTTCGTATCTTTTAGCGCATCAATGATCTTGTCCAGCTGCATCTTATAAAAAGAAACAGGCATACCAAACGCGCCAAAATGAAGGTACCCTATATTACCGGGCAATATACCGTAATGCAGGTCACCGTCTATTGTAACCAGGGACGGCAGGTAATTCTTTTTTATAACTTCGATGGAAAAATCTTCCTGTATCTTATGAGTTCTGAAAAAAACACTGCTTTCGTACCTGGGCAAATGTCCGCTGGTAGGCTGCAGGAAAACATGCGGATCATTTAAAGGAGTAATCAGATCAGACAATACCGTATATAATTCCGGTTCGCTCATCCCTTCGTGCACTAGTGGACGATAATGATCATGCAGGGAATCCCAGCTGATCTTTTTAACACCGAGCAATCCATACCAGCGGTCATACCCTTGCCACATTTCTTCAAAATTGGTAACCGGTGTATTGCTGACCACCTGCGGTAACAATACCTTCTGGCAAGACATTAGGAAAGTGACAATAAAAAAGTATCCGTAAAAGCGTTTCATATATTTCTATTTGTTTTGATGATGATTTGATAATAGCAGGAACTGTCAAAAAGCAGGGCAGCCTGAGCCTGACGAAGGCCAGCTCCCGGGCTCAAAGAGCCTTTTCCGGCAGCCCGGACAGTTATTTAATGGATGCAACAACACCGATGTTATTTTGGAACAGCG
>DASVMC010000833.1:0-2404 GCA_036384555.1 Niabella sp.
AACGAAATCACCACACAGCTGATCAGCACAATACCTCCAACGGAATTGGAGTTAATGTATTCTCTGAACAATTCTAATTTCAATTTTCTGATCATACTTTTTGAGCACTTTTAAACCACTTAAAATACATTTAGCACAAATTGCTGCACAGTTCTTATGGTAACCGTACACTTTGCTCATGCCGTATCCGGTTATCAGGATCATATTTGGCCTTTACTCTTTGCAGCCTTTCATAATTAGCGCCATAGTATAGCTGTTCCCAGTCTTTAAAATGAATATCGGGATAATTCCGGTATTGGGTACGAATACCATTATCAGAAAAAACAGCCTGCACCGCTTCAAATCGCTGCTGCAACCTGTTACCCTGGGACGTTGTTTCCCAATAGGTTTGTAATTCAGAAAAATAATTGCAGGCCCGGTGTGGGAAGGCCGATGCCTTTTCTGCATCTGAGCTCTGTATATTCCCTCCCAGGGTATTGATCTGATAGATCATGCCGGGGGTATTTCTTGTTATGTCCAGTACCGCATCAATGCAATTGCTTATATCATCAAAACTCTTATACAAACCGGCAGAAGCGTTTTTAAAAAATATCGGATGATCTTCTGCATAAAAAACTTTTAAAGCCTGTGCCAGGGGTACCGGCCGGGTAGCTGTCTTTTTATCGGTCAGGTTCGTAAGCTGCTGTACCACTTTCTCTACTTCAGCTGTATGAGCAGCAATATTGGTTAAAAGTATGTATACGGTCTTTGCGCTCAGCACCAGCGCCGAAAAGCAGGAAACCGGTAAATTTTGTGTAAGCAGAAACCATTGCTGCGTAATTTTTTTCATCCTTACAGCATCTGTTTTAAAGGCCCTGAAACGAAAGCTTTGCATGGTAGCAGGAGCCGGATAGGTCTTAAATTTCATTTCAGTAATAACCCCGAAATTTCCGTTACCGCCGCCCCGGCAGGCCCACAGCAGTTCCGGGTCAGCAGCAGAGTTCACAATATTGCCGCTACCGTCTACCATGGTCACTTCTTCAAGATTGTCACAGGTAAGACCATACTTTCTTGAAAGCAGGCCATATCCTCCGCCCAGGGTAAGACCGCCTATACCTACGCTACCGCAGGAGCCGCCGGGCAGGTACCTGTTTTTGGATAAAAGCGTATCGTATAATTGGGCCAGCAGACAGCCCGGCTGTACCAAAAGCCGGCCGTTGCTCATCCAGCTTGTTGTTTTCATTCCTGAAAGATTGATCACCATACCTCCATCGTTACAGGAGAACCCTTCCATCGAATGTCCGCCACTCTTTATGGCAACCGGTAAATTTTGCTGAGCAGCATAACGGATAGCTTCCACCACACCTGCCGTATTCTTTGCGAGTGCTATTACCGCGGGATATTTATTGATCCGCTTATTAAATCCCTTCCTCAGTATTTCATATTGTGCTGATCCTTGTTTATAGAAAATTACATTATCTGCCGTACCGGCCCCACCCGTTTCCAGCCGTGCTAGGGTGTCCAGGGGTTTTAAAAAAAATGCCGCATGGGCAAAAGCTGTCAGCTTTAAAAATAGTTTCCTGGGGTATTTATTGTTCATAGGGCTACAAGATACGGACTTTCTGTATTTTACTGTTGTAACGGCGCTTCCATCCGGAGAGCGAACGCATAAACCGGTACATTATAATGCCCGGATACCCGCATCAATACAATATGTCTTTTTCTTTTAAAAGCGACACAAATAGCGTCACTAGCGTTATTCATATCCCGACCATCGGGATGGTATTGTGAATGATCTTATTCATAGCTCATCGCAGTAAAAAATAAATTTATGCGTCCGCCCCGGCTTTCACTTCCTGACGACCGCAGCAACATTGCTACAGGGAACCGGCGTTAAATAACTGGTTAATGAACGGCTCCTGCATCTTCCGGAAGGATCCGCTTTACACTAAAGTAAAAGGCAACAGCCATTGCAAGCAGGACGATCCCGGTACCTATCCATAACGTATTGAAGCCAAAATCACTGGCCACCCGGGTTCCAAGATAAGGGGTAATGATAAAAGAAACAGCTATTGCCATTCCGTTCAGCCCCATATAGGATCCTTTATTTCCCCTTCCGGAACGGACAGCGGTTATAGCAGCCATGAACGGCAGCACCAGAATCTCTCCAAGGCTGAGAATGGTAATAGACAGTATAAGCGTAACCGGGTGATGATTGATCACCAGTATCGCATAGGCAACAGCAGTGGCTAATGTACCCGTCAGCAGGGTGGCTGCCGCTGACAGGTATTCCTCAGCAATATTTACTAAAAGCATCTCCATTACCACAATAATAAAACCGCTGTACCCCAGTATATAGCCGATCGTTTTTTGATCAAGACTTGCCACTTCCCTGTAAAACAACGGCAGTGTGTTAAAGAACTGG
>DASVMC010000834.1:0-3654 GCA_036384555.1 Niabella sp.
TTCTTCTTCATTTAAAACGCCTAAATGCGATTCGGGCGTAGGCATTTGATAGGTTGGATCATTGGAGGTAATTCTTTTGATCATCTCAGACTCCCCCGGTTTCCCCGGAACAATGGCAAAAGCCCCTTTGGTTTCCCGGAGCGGAGCTTTGGCAAAACGTTCGATGTCTAAACGCAGCCCGGCTTCCTGCTTATTTTTATCGGGACCGTGGCAGGCAAAACATTTATCAGAAAGGATAGGGCGAACATCATAGTTATAGCTTATAAGACCTGAATTCCTGCCTTTGGAAGTTTTACTTTTACATCCTGAAAAGAAAAAACTGAGCAGGGCAATCGGGCAGCTAATACTAACAATAGCAATCAGATATCTCATGATACTGTTCATATTGAATGAAGTAAAGAATGAGCCTTCAAATGGCAGTTAAAGTTACATATTACCTGGATTATATGTGCATGGACTAAAAAACTGTTTATCTGGATGATCTTATGGTATTCATGTCATTTCTCTATGCGCGTGTCAGCAACGGCTTCTGTGAAATTGAGGTAATAGCTCTATTTTTGAGTGTGATTGCAAAAGAAACTGGAATATGGCTTCTGTTACTGCCCGGGCATAAAAACATGATCTATACAACTGTATTCGTTGCCGGTTTATTAATAGGCGGATGTAAGCATAAGCCTGAACCCAGCCCTGGGAAAGCGGCTGATTATATAAAACCGATACCGGGTCCAAGCGATCCTGTTCCGGCAGAGACGGCCGGGAAGGGCGAGGTTTTAATTGGCTATTCAGATTGCTACACCTGTCATAAGGAAGACAAACGATCTGTTGGACCTGCTTTTGCAGATATTGCCAAAAGATATCCGGTAAACAAAGCCTATATCGGTTATCTCGCCAAAAAGATCATTAAAGGAGGCAGCGGGAGCTGGGGAAACGCGGTAATGACACCACACCCGGACCTTTCAACGGATGATACAAAAATAATGGTCAGCTATATTTTGTCGCTCCGTAAGTAAACTGATCTGCCGGCAGTAACGAATACTGCTGGCTTTCTGTACAAAAGCTATTCCGGCTGTTCCGGATGCTATAAAACCCCAGCCTGTTTCTAAGGGTATTCCGGTAGATAAAAAATCCGGGTATTTACCGATTGTCACAAGCAGCAATTACTATGAACTTAGCAGCAGGATTCAGATCCTTGTTAAAGCGAAATAGTATGAGCACGATTATCATCAAACATAGTAACGGATCAAAGGCCGGATTACAGGAAACCTTTGTGCTGGAACCCGGGAAACTGTTAAAGGTAGGACGGGGCAGGGCAAATGATATCAGCTTCGATCCTGAAAAAGAAGACAGGGTAAGTCGTGAGCATTGCTGCATCCTGCGCGATGCAGCGGATACTGATGCTTATTTTATAGAGGATCTGGGCAGTGTGAACGGCACCTTTGTGAATAATATGCCTGTATCGGGCAAAACCCAGCTCTATGCGGGGGATGTGGTCACCATTGGAAAGAACGGACCGAAAATCGAATTCGATATAAGCCCGCGCCCGGACACAGCTCTGAAGAAAACCCGCGTGGCGGATTCCTTTACCGGGAAGAAAACAGTCCTTCAGGCCGCAGCCGGCGGGGAAAAGGAAGGGGTCGGAAAACAGACCATGCAGCACATCATCCGGCAGTCGGAAAAGAAAAGCCGGACCAGCCTTATCATTACTACATTGGCTGTAGTACTACTTGCCGGAACAGGCGGATACGTGCTGTATAAGAAAAAAAATATAAAGGAGGTTAAGGAAGTCGTAAAGATCGAAACGCCCAAGAACGGTCTTACGCCTTCTGAAGTTGCGAAGGCCAACCAGGATAAGGTGGTATACATTGAGTTTTCCTGGAGACTAACGCAGGCTGCAACCGGAGATGAGCTTTACCAGGTTTATCTGCCCCTGAAAAGAAACGGGCAGGTGCAGTATATAGGAACCTATATGGTTGACCAGGATAACCGGATCGTTCCTTACCTGGCTGCAAAAACAAATATCCCCTCGGGGGCATTGGGCGACCCGATAGGTGTTGCAGGTGCCAGCGGAACGGGGTTTGTTGTGGATGAAAGAGGATTTATTGCTACGAACAGACATGTGGCTGCCAACTGGCTGAGTAAATATAATTTCCAGAATTATGCATTCCCGGGGGTTCTTGTAAAAAGGGATCCTAAAGGCCAGCTGACTATTGATCAGGGTAAGGTTGTTCAGGCACAGGACGTGGGCTCCTGGGTGCCGGGCTCCAACCCTTTATACAAGGGCGTAAACACCTATATCGATGTAACTTTTGCCAATAATTCCCAGCGTACTCCGGCGAATACTGTCCGGATATCTCCGACGCACGACGTTGCGATGATTAAAATAGACCTGCCTGAAAATCTGCCTGCCGTTACACTCTACGACAGCTATACCGAAATTCAGCCGGGTGACCCGGCGATCGTAATGGGCTATCCGGGTATTGCCCCCAAACAATTAGTATTGAAACGTTCTCAGGATGTATTTAATGCAAATCCGAATATCAGTACAGTACCGGTACCTACGATCAGCAATGGCAACGTCGGGAGGCTGGTAAGAGGAACGGAAAAAAATGATAAGATCGATGAATATAAAAGTGAATACGGAGATTATTACCAGCTCACTATTAATTCCACGGGTGCGGGGAACAGCGGCGGTCCCATGTTTGACGAAAAGGGAAGGGTAGTAGGGATCTATAGCGCCGGGGCCTGGAATAACCAGGGCACTGCAATATCATTTTCTGTGCCGATAAAATATGCGATAGAACTGATGGGACGGCAGCAGGTAATTAATTAAGAAATACCGGATTTTATGTTTTTCAAAATAAACAGCTCAAAAACGGAGAACATTCCGGTTCCTGACGAGCCGGTAACCGTTTGCGATGCCATTGCCGTTACAGATAAAGGGCCGTTGCGTGCCGATAATGAAGACACCTATAAACTGATCCGGTTCCCCCCGCATGACGGAATACTACTGGCAATGGTTGCTGACGGCATGGGCGGACACAACGCAGGTGGAACAGCCAGCAAAATGGCTTGCGCTGTAGTGGCAGAACAGCTACAGCGCACACTGCCTGGTGAAGGACCTGGTTATGCACAACGGATCGGAGCTGCTATGAGCAGCGCGCATGAAGCCATAAAAAAGGCCGGTGTAAAAAATGCACAGCAACAAGGTATGGGCTGCACGTTTACCTGTGCTGTTGTTATTAATGGAATGCTGTACCTGGGGCATGTAGGCGACAGCCGTTTGTATCAGTTAACTGATGGGCAGTTAAAGCAGCTTACTGAAGACCATACGATCGTAAATGAATTGTTTAAAAAGGGAACGATCACTATGCAGGAAAAAGAAGAGCATGCAATGAAAAACGTACTGGTTCAGGCCCTGGGCAGCAACATGAAGCTGGTACCACAGCTGCTGAAAACGGGTGTTCCGGTTCAGCCGGGCGACCGTTTCCTGCTCTGTTCTGATGGAGTGTATACCACACTGAGCCACCCGGAGCTACAGGCGCTTATGGAAGTACCGGATGCCGGTTTTGCTTTGGAATGCCTGTCGGCCCTGGCGTATAAAAGAAAAGCAACAGACAATTTCACAGCGGTATTGTTACACTTCAAACGGCTTCC